>JAAFHN010000210.1 GCA_013298415.1 Comamonadaceae bacterium | reverse complement strand
GTGCCTTTCGTGATGGCCGATGCGACCACGCTCACCGAAGCGGGCTACGTGGGCGAGGATGTAGAAAACATCATCAGCAAGCTGCTACAAAGCTGCGAATACGACGTGAACAAGGCCGAGCGTGGCATCGTGTTCATCGACGAAATCGACAAGATCGCCAGAAAAAGCGAAAACCCCTCGATCACCCGCGACGTATCGGGTGAAGGCGTGCAGCAGGCCTTGCTCAAACTGGTCGAGGGCACGAAGGCGAGCATCCCGCCCCAAGGCGGTCGAAAGCACCCAAATCAAGACATGATTCAGGTGGACACCGCGAACATCTTGTTCATCTGCGGCGGTGCGTTTGAAGGTTTGGACAAGATCATCGCTCGCCGTACCGATGGGTCAGGTATCGGTTTTGGCGCCACCGTCAAAAGCAAAGAAGAGCAAAGCCTCGGCGCCGTGTTTCGGCAGGTCGAACCCGACGACATCGTTCGATTTGGCCTGATTCCCGAGTTGGTGGGGCGCTTGCCAGTGGTTGCCACTCTCGATGAGCTGAGCCTTGAGGCCATGATATCGATCCTGACTGAGCCGAAGAACGCGATGGTTAAGCAATACGGCAAGCTCTTTGCCATGGAAGGCGTTGAGCTCGATATCCGGCCGGAAGCACTGAAAGCCATCGCATCGCGAGCGTTGGAGCGAAAGACGGGCGCAAGAGGCTTGCGCTCGATCATGGAGGCTCTTTTGCAAGACACGATGTTCGATTTGCCGAGCAGCTCAAACGTGCAAAAGGTGGTAGTTGACGAGGCGACCGTGCGCGAAGGTAAGACGCCTCTCTACGTCTACCGCGAGGCTGCGAAGCAAGCTTGAGGGCCGCGGGGGTCTGCCCCCAAAGTGGGTTGCCTCGCGGAGAGCCCCTCAAGCATCCTCAGCCGTCGGCCCGAGACTCGACTTCAGATCTCAGCAAATCCAGGGGTTTTGCCTGAAGTTGGCCGATAAAGGTTGAAAATACGCGTTTCGGGCGCAGCTCCATCTCGCGCCTGTCGCATCTGTGTGCGCCCGAACCGAAAGACCTGCATGCCTGACCCCTCTGCCCATCCGGAAAACACCATCGAGCTGCCGCTCTTGCCCCTTCGGGACATGGTGGTTTTTCCGCACATGGTGATCCCACTTTTTGTGGGCCGCTCCAAGAGCATCAAAGCCTTGGAAGCCGCTCTGGCCGGTGACCGCCGCGTGATGTTGCTCGCTCAAAAAGCCGCTGCGAAAGACGATCCTGAGGCGCAGGACCTGTTCGACATCGGTTGCATTGCGTCGATTTTGCAGATGCTCAAGCTGCCCGACGGCACCGTCAAAGTGCTGGTCGAAGGACAGCTGCGGGCGAAGTTGGTCAAGCTTGACGAAGTGGAGGGCTACACGCGCACTTTTGCGCTGCCGCTTGCCTCAGAGCCGGCGGCTTTGTCAGCTGCGCAGACCAAAGAGCTTGAAGCGCTGCGCCGCGCCGTGGTTCAAGAATTTGACCAGTACGTGAAACTTCACAAGAAGATTCCACAGGAAATCGTCAATTCCATTTCACAAATCGACTCCGCGAGCCGCTTGGCGGATACCGTGGCCGCCCACCTGCCCCTGAAGCTTGAGCAAAAGCAGGCGGTGTTGGATTTGGCCGATTTGAGAGCCCGGCTGGAAAGCCTCTACGCGCAGCTGCAACGCGAAGTGGATTTGCTGAACGTAGACAAGCGGATCCGTGGCCGCGTGAAGCGGCAGATGGAGAAAAATCAGCGCGACTTCTACTTGAACGAACAAGTCAAGGCGATCCAAAAAGAGTTAGGCGACGGAGAAGACGGCGCAGCTGTGGAAGAGCTGGAGAAAAAACTCAAAGCCGCCAAGTTGCCCAAAGAAGCACAGAAAAAGGCTGACGCCGAGGCCAAAAAGCTGAAGCTCATGTCGCCCATGTCGGCCGAGGCAACGGTGGTGCGCACTTATCTTGAGGTGTTGGCCGGCTTGCCTTGGGCCAAGAAAACGAAAATCAAACACGATTTGGCGCTGGCCGAGAAGGTGTTGAACGCGGACCACCACGGCCTCGAAAAAGTCAAAGACCGCATCCTTGAGTACCTTGCTGTGCAGCAGCGTGTGGACAAAGTCAAAGCACCGATCCTGTGCCTCGTGGGGCCGCCCGGCGTTGGGAAAACCTCGTTGGGCCAAAGCATCGCAAAGGCAACGGGGCGCAAATATGTGCGCATGGCTTTGGGCGGCGTGCGCGACGAAGCAGAGATCCGAGGCCATCGGCGCACGTACATCGGTGCGCTACCAGGGAAGGTGTTGCAGAGCCTGCAAAAGGTGGAGGTACGCAACCCGCTTTTCTTACTCGATGAAATTGACAAATTGGGAACCGACTTTCGGGGCGATCCTGCGAGTGCCCTGTTGGAAGTGCTCGATCCAGAGCAAAACCACACCTTTTCCGATCATTACGTGGAGGTAAATTTCGATCTCAGCGAGGTGATGTTCGTTGCAACCTCCAACAGCATGAACATTCCACCGGCCTTGCTGGATCGGATGGAAGTCATTCGTCTTTCCGGCTACACCGAGCAGGAAAAAGTGGCCATTGCCGCTGCTCACTTGGTTCCGAAGCAGTTGGAGGCAAACGGCATCAAGCTGGCTGAACTCAGCATTGGCGAAGACGCCGTGCGAGACATCGTGCGCTACTACACCCGTGAAGCCGGGGTGCGCGCTCTTGAGCGAGAAATCTCTAAGATTTGCCGCAAAGTCGTGAAGGCGCTTTTGCTCAAACAGAGCGTTGCACCCGTGTCGGTGACCGCAGATGAACTGTCTCACTATTTGGGCGTACAGAAGTTCAAGTTTGGCCGCGCCGAGCAAGAAAACCAGGTGGGGCAGGTGGTCGGGTTGGCTTGGACGGAGGTGGGAGGCGATTTGCTGACGATCGAAGCAGCGGCCATGCCTGGAAAGGGCGGAATCCACCGCACCGGCTCGTTGGGCGATGTGATGAAAGAGTCTGTGGATGCGGCGCGCACCGTGGTTCGGTCCAGAGCTGGCCGGCTGGGTGTTGCTGAAGACGCGTTTGAGAAGCGCGACATCCACATCCATGTGCCTGATGGCGCCACGCCGAAAGACGGCCCAAGCGCCGGGATTGCGATGACGACTGCCATGGTGTCGGCCTTAACAGGCATCCCCGTGAAGGGCCACGTGGCCATGACCGGAGAGATCACGCTGCGCGGCGAAGTGACTGCCATCGGCGGGCTCAAAGAGAAGCTGCTGGCCGCGCTACGCGGCGGCATCACGACCGCGCTGATCCCGCAAGACAACGTCAAGGACCTCGCCGATATTCCGGATAACGTGAAGAACGGGTTGGAGATCGTGCCCGTGCGTTGGATCGACGAAGTGCTCGCGCTGGCCTTGGAGCGGGTTCCTCAGCCGATCCTCTCCGAGTCTGCTGCTGTGCTGGCGAAGCCCGTCGCGATACCCGCAGTCGCAGTCACCCATTGAAATTGCGAAACCGAAACCGGGTCTCGACAACACCTCAAAAAATGGTCTATAATTTGAGTCTCTCGCGGGAATAGCTCAGTTGGTAGAGCGCAACCTTGCCAAGGTTGAGGTCGAGAGTTCGAGACTCTTTTCCCGCTCCAAGTTTTGGCCAAAAAGGGAAGCTACGCTTCCCTTTTTGCTTCCAGGGTGTCACGGCATTCGTCGTAGCCACTGAAAGCAGGCTACAGCGGCGCGATAGCAAAGCGGTTATGCACCGGATTGCAAATCCGTGTAGGTCGGTTCGACTCCGGCTCGCGCCTCCACTCTCTTTGGCCCGAGTGGTGAAATCGGTAGACACAGCGGACTTAAAATCCGCCGCTTTCCTGCATAAGGGGCGTACCGGTTCGATTCCGGTCTCGGGCACCAAAACTCCCTTCACCAAATCAGCTGTGAGACGGGCTCGCCGCAAAAGGCAGCGCTTGCTATAGTGCATGCCAAGCTGACTCTCGCTTCACAGGGAGGTGAGGGAGTCGCATGATCGTCTCAGTGGGCTGTGCTGCGTGCCAGCCGGGTTGCAAAAAGGAATTTTCATGGCACAAGACTCCGGTGCGTTCGACATCCATGTCCACGGCGAGGTGCCGCTTCGCGATGACGTGAGCTTTTCTCAAGTTGAAGAAGCGCTCAAGCCGATTTGGAAATATGCGGGGGCAAAAAATCTGGCTCGAGGTGCCACGAGCGCATTTGAAGAAGAGCCGGGCATTCGGATCGATGCACAGGAAAAATTGCTCAGCTTTTGCTGGACTGTTGCTGGCAATGAAGATTTCAAGCAGGCACTCGACGAGGCTTGTATGGCTTTGTGCGATCTCTCCAGCGAAGGCGCAGCGCTCGAAATCAGCTTTTACGACACGGATTTCGACGAGGATGAAGCAGATCCGGAAGAGGAGTCGAACGACGATTTCTATGTGGCCTTCGTTGGCCCCACACCAGCTGCGATCTTGCAAGTGCAGCGTGACTTGATGGTGAACGACATTGCGCACATCATGTCGCGCCACTTCGACGAGGGTGATATGGAACCCGTGGTTGCGGCCATCGACCAATTGTTCGAGGGCCGTTTGGCTGCGATGACTGGCGCACTCGACGTGAAAAAGATGCTGCGCGGCCCCTCGGCGGCTCTTCCTGCACCGACCGGCAACCAGCACGGTGGAGGTCGCAAGCCTCGCCATCTGCATTGAGTCTTCCCCTTGCTGCCCTGAGTTCTGCGCCCTCAGTCTGGCCCGCACCTCGACCCAAGGCCCGGCATGAGCAAAGCACTTGATTCTGCGCTGAACCCTGGTGTCCGCCGTCGCGAGGTGTTCGGCTGGGCGATGTACGACTTCGCCAACTCCGGCTACACGACAGTCGTGCTGACCGCAGTTTTCGCTGCGTACTTTGTGAGCGGAATTGCGCAGAAGGCGGCGTGGGCCACGCTTGCTTGGACTTCCGCGCTGAGCTTGAGCTATGCCATCGTGATGGTGACCATGCCGGTGATCGGTGCTCGCGCAGACCGACTCGCTTGCAAGAAGCGCTACTTGGCGTTCGCAACGAGCGCATGCGTGCTCTCCACGGCCGCACTTGCTTTGCCTGGGCCGGGTGACCTGGCGCTCGCAATGGTTCTGATCGTGGTTTCCAACGCGATGTTCAGCTATGGTGAGTCGTTGAGTGCAGCCTTTTTGCCCGAGCTGGCCCGCAAGGAAGCGATGGGCACCGTGTCGGGTTGGGGCTGGAGCTTCGGCTATTTTGGCGGCATGCTTGCTTTGGCCATTTGCCTGGCTTACGTGCTCCATGCCCAGGCCAAAGGGGTCCCAGCCTCACAATTTGTGCCCGTGACCATGCTGGTGACTGCGGTGATTTACGCGCTTGCATCCTTGGTGACCTTCGCCTTGCTGCGAGAAAGGGCTACGCCACTGGAAGCGCCCGCCTCCGTTTCTCTAAACACATGGGCACAGCTGCGTCAAACCCTTCGAGAGAGTGCGAATTTTCCAGATTTTCGGCGCTTGCTCCTGTGTGCGGTCTTCTACCAGGGCGGGGTCGCGGTTGCGATCAC
>JAAFHN010000360.1 GCA_013298415.1 Comamonadaceae bacterium | reverse complement strand
GCTGTGGCCCACGAGCCAGGCCTTGCCGCGCTGGGTGGCATAGGCCACGGCTGCTGCCAAATCCAAGCGGCTCCAATCCGCATATTGCATTTCGAAGCCCTTGAGCGTGGCTGGCTTGGAGCCGCCAATGCCACGGTAGTCTGTGGCAATCACGTGCGCGCCTTTTGCGGCCGCAAATTCTGCGAAACGGCGATAAAAGCCGCGCGGCACGGCCGTGGCAGCGCCGATCACGATCCACACATCGGCGCCCTCGGGCGTGCGAAGCGCAGATGTAGGGGTCGTCACCGTGGCGGCAAGTTTGTAGCCGTCAGCGGCAATCAATTCGATATTTTGGTGCGTGTGCATGGCAACATCGTAGCAAACAATAGACCGACCGGTCTAGCGTCCACGCATCAAAACTGCCTCCATCGCGACTCGCTGTCGCGCATTTGACTTAACATCGCCGCGTGCCCAACGCCACATTGCCCAACACCGAGAAGCCGACCGCCGACACGCGCGAGCGCATCGTGCGTGCGGGCATGCGGCTTTTTCGCAAGCAGGGCTACCACGGCACGGGTTTGGCCGACATCGTGGCGCTCGCTCAAGCGCCCAAAGGCTCGGTGTACCACCACTTTCCCGCCGGCAAAGAAGCCATTGGCGTGGCGGTGATTGAGGCGCTCGGCGAAGGCATGCTGGCGCTGATGCGGAGCAGCAAAGCGCGCAGCACGCAGGGCCTGATTGCAGAAATTGGCGCGCAGCTCACCGCCACGATGGAACACACCCAACACGAGCTGTGCTCACTTTTTTCGAGCTTTGTGGCCGAACGGCGGGCGCATCCTGCTTTGGGCGACGCAGTAGCCAGCGCTTACGCGCAACTCGCCGATGCGTTTGCGAAAAAGCTCTTGGAAGAAGGGTTCAGTAAACGCCAAGCAGACGACACCGCGCAATCGGTGGTGATGCTGCTGGAAGGTGGCGCGGTGCTCGCGCAAGCGCGCCAATCAAGCGCACCCTTCAAGCTGGCGGTGAAGCAGGCCCAGCGGCTTTGCAAGCTGCAAGCTTAGCCATTGCCCAAACGCTTTCGCAACTGCGCCTTCTCAAAGAGCAGCACCGTCGGCACGCTGAGGGCCAGCGGCAACAGCAGGTAGAGCAGTCGCCACACCAAAAGCGCGGCCACCACAGATGTGGCGGGCACATCGGGCATCACGGCAATGAACACCGCTTCCATCACGCCCACGCCGCCCGGCACTTGGCTCAAAAGCCCGGCTGAAAACGACAACAAAAACGCGCCGAGCACCATGAAAAATCCTGGGTTGCCCACTTCAGGCAATGCAAAATAAATGATGCCTGCCGCGCCAATCAGCTCCAGCGGCGCCGCAATCACTTGGCGAAACACCACAGGCAAACGCGGATAAACAATTTCGATTGAACCGATTTTCAAGGGCTTGAAGTGCAGCCAGGAGCCGATCACATAGAGCACGCAAGCGCCAAAAATGGCAAAGCCCGCGAACCTCACCACTTCGGTATCGATATCAAAAAGCGGCATCAACTCGGAAAGCGGCTCCACGATTTCTGGCTCGAAGCCCAGCACGATACCCAGCAGCACGAGCGTGCCGTAGGCAAAGGTAAACGAACACATGGCCACCAAAATTGCCACTTCGCCTGGCGAGAGGCCTTTGGCCGTGTAGGCGCGCAGCCGCACCATGCCGCCCGAGAGCACCGATGCGCCGATGTTGTGGGCCAGCGCGTAAGTTACAAACGAGCAAGCCGACACGTACCACCACGAGATGCCGCGTTGGCGATTCAGGTGCATGAGTGCGATGCGGTCGTACCAGGCAAGCGCAGCGTAGGCCACCACGCAGGAGCCAGCGGCCAGCAAATAGGATTCGCCGGGAATGGCCGCCAGCTTGTCGCCGATCACGCCCACGATCACTTTGATGTCGGCCCACACTCCGCCCTCATCCAGCAGCTTTTTGATCACGGGGTCGGTGGACACTTCCTTTTGCAGCTTGATGTACAAAAGCCGCACCGACCAAACCACCGCAGCCAAACCGAGCAGCGGCCAAAAAACATCCATCACGCGCTTCATGAGCGTTTTGGGAGCAGCTGTCGCTGTGGGTTCAGGAATGGGCGCTGTCACAGTTCGGATGACCGATCAAGGTGGGTTGCAAAGGGTGCAGGGGCGGATTGTGTCCGAATTGCAAAGGCCCGTTTCAAAGGGTTGCTCCGATTGCCGTGTATCACGCCACCCGGCCGTGGGGATAGAGCCCGCGTTCACGGGCCATCAAGCGCGTGAGGCCCAAGAGCGCAGCGATGTTCGGCGTGGCCTGGCCCAAGCGCTGGCCCAGCTCATGCACCGAAGTCAACAGCGCATCCAGCTCGACGCTGCGGCCAGCCAACACGTCTTGCAGCATGGAGGTTTTGAACGCGCCGAGCTTGGCCGTGAGCGCATGCCGCTCTTCGGGGCTTTGCGCAATCGGGATGCCGATGCGCGCACCGATTTCTTTGGCCTCCAACATCACGGCGCTGGCAAAGTCGCGCACCAAATCGTCGGCCAGGATTTTGTCCATCGTGGCGCCGGTGATCGCCGAGATCGGCCCCATGGTCATGTTGCCCCAGAGCTTGTACCAAACATCGCGCTGAATGAAATCCGACTCAGTCGCCTCGAAGCCTGCGCTTTGCAAGATGCCGACCACTTCCGTCAAACGCGCCGACAAGCCACCAGCCGCTTCGCCGACGATCAGGCCATTGCCAAAGTGGTGCCTCACCACGCCAGGCGCATCGGTGGAGCAGCCTGCGTGCACCACGCAGCCCATCACCTGTTGCCTGGGGATGAGGCCTGCGATCACACCGCCTGCGTCCACGCTTTGCAGCGGATGCTCGGGCAAGAACCACCAGGGCACGCCGTTCATCGCGGTGAGCACGATGGTCTTGGCGTGCAACAGCGGCGCGATGGCAGCGGCAGCTTGCCCCATCGACTGCGATTTGACGGCGACGACGATCAAATCGAATTTTTGACCCTGTTTTTGAAGAAAATCAGCGCTCTGTCCTAGTACTTGTTGTATTTGCTGCTGTGTATTTGATAGCAATGTCAATCCCCGAGCCTGCACAGCTTCAAGCGCCTCGCCGCGTGCAATCAGGCTCACCTCGGTGCCTGCACGCTGAGAGTCCGCATGCAGCTTGGCCGCCATCCAGCCGCCAATCGCCCCCGCGCCGAGCACGGCAATGGTTTTGATCTCGCTCATTCTTCGCTCACTCTTCGCTCAGTGCTTGTAGCTTTCGTCGATGCGATCCACCAGCCGCACCATCGCGTTGAACACGTCTTGGCCTGCGCCGTAAGCGGGGTTGAATTGCAGTGTGTCTTGCGCGCAGCGCGCTGCCACCGCATCGCCCACCGAGATCGTTGCGCCCAGCACGGCGTTGGCGCACTGCACATCGCAAGCGCGCTGCATCGTCCACAGCATCACAAAGGCGGCGGGCACTGTCGCACCCAGGCTCAGCAGGCCATGGCTGCGCAACACCACGCCCTTTTTGCTGCCGATTGCAGCCACGAGTCGCGGCCCTTCATCGGCGTGCACGGTGATGCCTTCAAAGTCGTGATACGCGATGCGGCCCAAGAGCTGCGCGCCGTAAAAATTGTGTTGCACGATACCCTGCGGTGCGCAGGCCACTGCCACGCCACTCGTGGTGTGGGTGTGCATCACGCAGTGCGCATCTGCAATGCCGTTGTGGATGGCGGCGTGTACCGTGAAGCCCGCCGGGTTCACCGGGTGCGGA
>JAAFHN010000231.1:1075-5206 GCA_013298415.1 Comamonadaceae bacterium | reverse complement strand
CATTGCGGCGGCCACCAGGGCCACGTGTTCAAAGACGGGCCACAGCCAACGGGTTTGCGCTACTGCAACAACGGGGTGGCGCTGGCATTCGTGCCGACCGGGCAGCCGCTGCCAGCCCTTCGCACCTGAACACCGTCCGCAGACTGAATTGAAGATCGGAAAACCCATGTATCGTTTCAAATTTCAACGCGCGGCATTGCTCGCCTGCCTCTCATTCTTCGGCGCTGCGAGCGCGGTTTTGGCAGCAAACGCCACCGCGATCTTTGCCGGCGGCTGCTTTTGGTGCACAGAGAGCGACTTCGAGAAGTTCCCAGGCGTTCTCGGCGCCGAGTCGGGGTACACGGCAGGCAAAACACCCAACCCCGACTACAAATCGGTTAGCGCGGGCATCACTGGCCACACAGAAGCTGTGCGGGTGACCTACGACCCCAGCAAAGTGAGCTATGCGCAACTGGTGGAATACTTTTGGAAGACGATTGACCCGAGCGAGAAAGACCGCCAGTTCTGCGACTCAGGCACCCAGTACCGAAGCGGCATCTATTGGGGCAACGACGAAGAGCGAAAAATTGCGCAAACCAGCCTCGAAGCATTGCAAAAAACAGGCCGATTCAAGACCATCTACACCGAGCTCGCCGCCGCCAGCACCTTCTATGTGGCCGAGGAGTACCACCAGGACTACTACAAGAAAAATCCTGTGCGCTACAACTACTACCGAACAGGCTGCGGGCGCGATGCGCAACTCAAGCGAATTTGGAAGTGAATGCCAGAGCTGCGCGCGACTAAAACCGCACCGTCCACCACTGATCCGCCAATTGCGCTTGGAGCCATTCGGTGAACTTGCTCACTTTGGCGGGAACCATGCGAGGAGAGGGATAGACGGCGTGGATTTGCTGGGTGGGTAGCGGCCAATCGGGCATGAGTGCAACGAGTTCTCCCTTTTGCAGATATTCATGAACGACGTAGGTGGGAAGTGCTGCGATGCCGAATCCGGCAGCGGCGGCTTGCATGAGTGCAGACTTGTTGTTAGAGCGAAGCGGGCCGCTCAAATGCACCGTGAGTTCTTCACCTTTTGGGCCGTGGAAATGCCAGCGGGAATCGTTTTGCACGGTGCTCACGATGAGGGCGTCATGCGCGGTCAAGTCGCCCGGCGTTTGCGGGCTGCCTCGCGCTGCCAAGTATTGAGGCGACGCGACGACTGACCAGGGATTTCGGCCCAGATAGCGCGCGCCCAAATTGGAATCGGCCAAGCGGCCCATGCGGATGGCCACGTCAATGCCCTGCTCCACCATGTTCACGATGTGATCGTCAAACAAAAGCTCAATGTGCAGCTTGGGATTGGCCTTCAGGAACACGAGCACCAGCGGCGCGAGCACGCGGCGGCCAAAATCCATCGTGGTGCTGATGCGAATGTGCCCTTGCACTTGCGATTGCATGAGTGCAGCCACGGATTCCGCTTCGTCCACATGGTGCGAAATGAGCTTGCATTTTTCGTAGTACAGAGCGCCGATTTCGGTGGGAGAGACGCCATGCGTGCTGCGGTACAAAAGCCGCGAGCCGAGCTGCTTTTCAAGCTGAGCGATCAGCTTGGTCACCGAGGGCTGGCCGATGCCAGCATCGGCTGCGGCTTTGCTGAAAGAGCCCAGATCGACGACGCGAACAAAGAGCTTCATTGCTTGGAGATTGGCCATGCACAAAGTAGAACAGCGAAGCACCGCGCTTGCAATATTCCAAACGTGAATAAACGAAATGCGCTTTGCCATGCTTGCAAAGAATGGCTTTGCGGCAACAAGATGCGCCACCTTCCCCGAAGGAAGATCAGGAGACAAGACATGATGCCGATGCACACACGTGTACGCCCTCAGATGATTGCACTCGCAGTGCTGTGCTGCATCGGCCTGCCCGGGCTGGCAAGCGCCCAGGCTTACCCAACCAAGCCCATCAAGCTGCTCGTGCCCTTTGCACCCGGCGGCACCACCGATTTGCTGGCCCGCGTGATCGCGCCCAAAATGGGTGCGGCACTTGGTCAAACCGTGATAGTGGAAAACAAAGGCGGAGCAGGTGGCGCAATTGGCGCAGCAGAAGTGGCCAAGGCAGCGCCGGATGGCTACACGCTCCTGATGTCGTCTGTGTCCACCATGGCCACCAACCCAGCGATCAACCCCAAAACGCCGTACGACCCGAACGCAGACTTCGTGCACATCATCAATGTGGCTGCCACGCCCAATGTGATTGCGGTGCACCCGAGCTTTGCCGCGAGCAACTACAAAGCCTTTGCCGATCTCGTGCGTTCGCAGCCTGGCCGCCACAGTTATGCATCGGCCGGCACGGGCAGCGTGGGCCACCTGCTGGCCGAGCTCTTCAAAAGCACTGCGCGCTTGCACATCACGCACATTCCCTATCGCGGCTCGGGCCCAGCGCTGAACGACGCCATCGCAGGCCAAGTGCCCATCGTGATCGACAACCTGCCTACCGCCCTGCCCTTCATCAACGACAAGCGCCTCGTGCCCATCGTGGTGGCAGCACCTACCCGCCTGGCTCAGTTGCCCAACGTGCCCACGCTTACGGAAGTGGGCCTGTTCCCGGTCAATCGCATGTCATTCCTCGGCGTGTCTGCCCCCAAAGGCACACCCAAAGACATCGCAGACAAACTCAATGCGGCGATCAAGTCTGCATTGGCGGATGCGGGCGTGAAAGAGCGCATCGAGGCCACGGGAGCCATCGTGGTGGGCAATTCAGCGGCAGACTATCAGCAGCAAATCAAAGACGAGCTTGCGATTTACAAACGCGCTGTGAAAGAGCAAGGCCTAAAGCCTGATTGATTCCAGCCCGAAACGATTCCCTTCCCCAAACCACCATGCCCCAATTCGCCGCCAACCTCACCATGCTCTTCAACGAGCTGCCCTTCCTGGATCGCTTTGAAGCGGCCGCAAAAGCCAACTTCAAGGCCGTGGAGTTTCTGTTTCCTTATGCGTACCCTGCAGAAGAGATCAAAGCCCGCTTGAATGCCAACGGCCTGAAGCTCGTGTTGCACAACATGCCACCAGGCGATTGGGATGCGGGCGAGCGCGGCATCGCTTGCCTGCCTGATCGGGTGGACGAGTTTCGCGAAGGCGTGGCGAAAGCCATCCAATATGCCAAAACGCTCGGTGTGGGTCAGCTCAATTGCCTCGCGGGCAAGGCGCCGGTAGGCGTTGAGCGCGCGTTGCTGCGCGAAACCTTGATCGCGAATCTGCGCTTTGCCGCTGAGGAATTGCATGCCGCAGGCCTGAAGCTCTTGATCGAGCCGATCAACAGCTACGACATCCCCGGTTTCTTCGTGAACCGCACCCAAGAAGCACTCGACATACTGGACGAAGTGGCCGCACCCAACGCCTTTGTGCAATACGACATCTACCACGCACAACGCATGGAAGGCGAGCTGGCTGCCACGCTGAAAAAGCATCTGAGCCGCATTGCCCACATCCAACTGGCCGACAACCCTGGCCGCAACGAACCTGGCACGGGCGAGATCAACTACGCCTGGCTATTCAAGCACCTTGATGCGATTGGCTACGCAGGCTGGATAGGCTGCGAATACAAGCCCGCCACCACCACGCTCGCGGGCCTCGGCTGGCGCGAAGCACTGACGGCCTAAGCAATTCCCAGTCCCCAAGCCCCTTCTCCCTTCTCCCCGTTCGCCCTGAGGTATCGAAGGGCTGCCTCCTGATTCCTCCATGACTTCACACCTCAAAAAACTCGGTTTCATCGGCCTCGGCACCATGGGCACGCCGATGGCAGGTCACCTGCTTGCGGCGGGGCACCAAGTCTTCACCTACACCCGCAAGCCCATCCCCGCAGGCAGCGTCGCGAGCAACGCCACGCCCTGCACCAGCGCGCAAGAAGTGGCGCGCAAGGCCGATGTGACCTTCCTCATGTTGCCCGACACGCCGGATGTGGAATCGGTGCTCTTTGCTGACAACGGCGTAGCGGCTGGCCTCACCGCAGGCAAAACGGTGGTGGACATGAGCTCGATCTCTCCCATCAGCACCAAAGCCTTTGCCGCGCGCGTCGAAGCGCTGGGATGCAGCTACTTGGACGCGCCCGTCTCCGGCGGCGAAGTAGGCGCGAAAAACGCATCGCTCTCGATCATGG
>JAAFHN010000231.1:0-1065 GCA_013298415.1 Comamonadaceae bacterium | reverse complement strand
AAAGGTGAAACACCTTTTCGAGCTGATGGGCAAAAACATCACCTGGGTGGGCGGCAATGGCGATGGCCAAACCGCCAAAGTGGCCAATCAAATCATCGTGGCGCTCACGATTGAAGCCGTGGGCGAGGCCCTGCTCTTTGCCGCCAAAGCAGGGGCTGATCCAGCGCGCGTGCGCCAGGCCTTGATGGGCGGCTTCGCCTCCTCAAAAATCCTGGAAGTGCACGGCGAGCGCATGATCAAGCGGACCTTCAACCCGGGCTTTCGCATCGAGCTGCATCAAAAAGACTTGAACTTGGCACTCTCAAGCGCCCGGGAGCTAGGCGTATCGCTGCCCAACACCGCCACCGCGCAAGAGCTCTTCAACGCCTGCGCCGCCCACGGCGGAAAGGCTTGGGATCACTCAGCGATGGTGCGCGCATTGGAAATGATGGCGGCCTTCCAAATCGGTCAGCCGTAACGCCAGCATTCGGCAGCCGTAACGCGAAAAACGCCAAAACGTCGCGAAAAGCGCTGAAAACAGCCTTCAAAAGTTGGTTTGTGGCAAACGAAGGCTACTTCGATTTTGATAGCAAGCTATATCGAAAACACTATGACAGCGGGCCGACACAGTCAAAAATCGGAGCGAAGTGGATCCCAAAACAAAATTTCCGGCTGTTTTTTCGCGCTTTTCGCGCCCTTTCCGCGTTTTTCGCGTTACGGCTGTCCCGGCTGCCCGCAGCCTTAGCCCCTCAACCCATGCGTGGCCGCTGCCAGAGCAGTGATGGCCGCCCAGTCGCCTGCGGCCATGAGTTTGGAGGGGGTGAGCCAGCTGCCACCTACGCATTTCACATTGGGCAGGGCGAGGAAGTCTTTGGCGTTATCGGTGCTGATGCCACCGGTGGGGCAAAAGGCGAGATCCGCGAACGGACCTGCAAAGGCTTTGAGCATCGCGGCTCCACCTGCGGGCACGGCGGGGAAGAATTTGGCCGCTGTGAAGCCATCGGCCATCACTTGCAACACCTCGCTGCCGGTGGCCACACCTGGCAGCAGCGGCACACCCAGGCGCTTGGCGGCCGCGCCGAGCTC
>JAAFHN010000571.1 GCA_013298415.1 Comamonadaceae bacterium | reverse complement strand
CCAATGCCGTGCTCGCCAGAGATCACGCCATCCAAGCTGCGGGCGAGCGCCATGATGCGGGCCACGGCCTCGTGGGCCGTTTGCAGCATGTTGTAGTCGTCGCTGTTCACGGGGATGTTGGTGTGCACATTGCCATCGCCGGCGTGCATGTGCAGCGCAATCCACACGCGGCCTTTGAGCACGCGCTTGTGGGTTGCCACGCACTCGTCGAGCAGGGGCTTAAACGCTGCGCCACTGAAGATGCGCGAGAGCGGCTCGCGCACTTGCTGCTTCCAGCTTGCGCGCAGCTCGTGCGATTGCAGCTGGGCAAACACCGCATCGTCCATGGGCACGCTTCTGAGCCAATCGGCCCACTGCGCGCGCACTTGTGCGATCAGCGCCAAGGCTTGCGTCACGCGGTCTTCCAGCAGCTCGGCGCTGGCAAGTTCGGCCGCGTCGTCGGCTTTGCCGAGTGGCAGGTTGCCGCGTTGCAAAAACTCAGCCAGCGCGTCGCAAAGCGCCAGCTTGTTGCGCAGGCTGAGCTCGATGTTGATGCGCTCGATGCCTTCGGTGTATTCGCCCATGCGCGGCAGCGGAATCACCACATCTTCATTGATCTTGAAGGCATTGGTGTGCTTGCTGATTGCTGCCGTGCGCTTGCGATCCAGCCAGAATTTTTTGCGGGCTTCGGGGCTGATCGCCACAAAGCCTTCGCCGCTGCGCGAATTCGCAATGCGCACCACCTCGCTGGTGGCCTTTGCCACGGCATCGGCATCGTCGCCGGCAATGTCGCCCACGAGCACCATCTTGGGCAAGCCGTTGTGCGCGCTTGCGCCCTTTTTGCTCTTGGTGGCGTAGCCCACAGCCTTCAGATAGCGGTCGTCCAAATGCTCCAGGCCCGCGAGCACGGTGCCGCTGGCCAGCGTTTCAGCGCGCATGAAATCCATGATCTCCACGATGCTGGGCACAGCAAATTTGGCCGAGCCAAAAAACTCCAGGCACACGGTGCGCGTGTGCTGTGGCATGCGATGCACAAGCCAGCGGGCGCTCGTGATGAGGCCGTCACAGCCTTCTTTTTGAATACCGGGCAAGCCGCTCAAAAACTTGTCTGTCACGTCTTTGCCAAGGCCTGCTTTGCGGAATGTGTGGCCCTCAATGTCAAGCCGCTCGGTGCGGATCACGCTCTTGCCTGCGGCATCCAAATACTTCAGCTCAAAGCTTGCCATGGGCGCGTCGTGAATCTTGCCCAGGTTGTGGTTGAGCCGGGTCACTTCCAGCCATTCAGCATTCGGCGTGACCATGCGCCATGAAATCAAATTGTCGAGCGCGGTGCCCCAAAGCACCGCCTTTTTCCCGCCCGCGTTCATCGCGATGTTGCCGCCGATGCAGCTCGCCTCCGCGCTGGTGGGATCCACCGCAAACACATGGCCTGCGCGCTCTGCGGCATCGGCCACGCGCTGCGTCACCACGCCTGCCTCGCTGAACACGGTGGGCACGGGCTTTTCAACGCCGGGGATCATGCGCCACTCCACCTCGCTCATGGCCTCAAGCTTTTCGGTGTTGATCACCGCGCTGCGCCAGGTGAGCGGAATCGCGCCGCCGGTGTAGCCCGTGCCGCCCCCACGCGGGATGATCGTCAGCTCCAAATCCACGCAAGCCTGCACCAGCTCGGCCATCTCGGCTTCGCTGTCGGGCGTGAGCACCACGAAGGGGTATTCCACCCGCCAGTCGGTCGCGTCCGTCACGTGGCTCACGCGCGAGAGGCCGTCGAACTTGATGTTGTCTTTGGCGGTGCAGCGCTGCAAGCGGCGGGTGGTGGCTTTGCGCAGATCGGCGGTTTCGGTGAACTGGGCATCAAAGCGCTTCACGCAGGCGCGGGCGGCGGCGAGCAGCTCGCCCACCATCGCGTCGCGCTGCGCATCAGAGGAACCGAAAGCCGCAGCCGTCGCCGCTGCGGGGGAATCGCGGCGCTTTTCAATCTCAGTCAGCCGATGTTGCAGCGCCTCAATCAGCAAGCGGCGGCGTTTGGGGTTGTCCAGCAAATCGTCTTGCAAATACGGGTTGCGCTCCACCACCCACACATCGCCCAGCACCTCGTACAGCATGCGCGCGCTGCGCCCCGTGCGCCGCTCGCTGCGCAGCTTCGCCAGCAGCTCCCAAGACGACTCACCCAGCAAACGAATCACGATCTCGCGATCTGAAAACGAGGTGTAGTTGTAAGGAATCTCGCGCAGACGCGGCGCGTCCGTTGCCTCGGTGGCGAGGGCGGTTGAAACAGACGTCAGATGCTGAAGATTGGCAGGCGCGTTCATGAGATACAGCGTGTCCTGATCTGAAGCGGATCAGGGTTTGTGCGGATGTTACCGGGTTGGGGGATCACTTGAATTTTGGGCGTCGCAGTCGTACCCTGCGAATCTTTCAATACGGGGAGGAACAAGATGTCTAAGTTGTCGGCGTTCATGCGGATCTGGATTCAGGTCGCGCTTGTGGCACTCTTTACG
>JAAFHN010000651.1 GCA_013298415.1 Comamonadaceae bacterium | reverse complement strand
GTCGTGCAGCGCTTGAAGCGCGTCGGCGGTGATTTCGCCCTCAGTCGTCAAGGTGTCGTCAATGTCGGTGAACACGCCGCGCACGGCAGCGAGTTCAGCGAGCGAGACCTCTGACCAAGGCTTCATCGCCAGCCTTCAAGCGCCCTGCAATTCCAAGCCTGCGTGCTCGCGCAGCATGTGGAATTTGATGTGGGGGAATCGCTCCAGCGCCAAGCGAATGTCATACGGCGTGGTGGTGAGGTACGCAAGCGCATTCGCCGCATCTCGCGCCAAGCGCTGGGGGTAGGCATCGCAAAACGCGCTCAGCTCAGACGGCTTTTCAGCCGTGATCCAGCGCGCACCGGAGTAGCTGCAGCCTTCCAGTTTCACTTCGCAGTCGTACTCGGCTTTCAGGCGGTGCTGCACCACTTCAAACTGCAATTGCCCGATTGCGCCCAAGAGCATGTTGCCGCCCATCTCGGGCTTGAAGACTTGGATCGCGCCTTCTTCGCCCAGCTGCTGCAAACCTTGTTGCAGCTGCTTGGTGCGCAAGGGGTTTTTGAGCACCACCGTCATGAACATTTCAGGCGCGAAAAACGGCAAACCCGTGTATTGCAGGGCCACGCTGCCATCGGTGATGGTGTCGCCCAATTGCACGCCGCCGTGCGTGGTAAATCCGATGATGTCGCCCGCGTAGGCTTCGTCCACCGCTTCGCGCCGCTGGCTCATGAAGGTGACCACGCTGGTGGGGCGCAACTCTTTGGCGGTGCGCTGCACCTTGAGCTTCATGCCCGGCGTGTACTTGCCGGAGGCCATGCGCACAAAGGCGATGCGGTCGCGGTGGTTGGCATCCATGTTGGCCTGCACCTTGAACACCACGCCCGAAAAGGCCTTGTCTTCCGGCTGCACGTCGCGCTCCACCGGCGCGCGGTTCACGCTCACCGTGCTCTTGCGCGAGCGCGGGCTGGGCGCGAGATCCACGAGTGCATCCAGCACTTCCATCACGCCAAAATTGTTCACGCCTGAGCCGAAAAATACGGGCGTTTGCTTGCCTGCCAAAAAGGCTTCGTGGTCCCACTCGGGCGACGCGCCCACGGCCAGCTCCATGCTGTCCATCGCGGCTTGGTATTCGCTGGCGAAGCGGGCTTTGAGCGTGGTGGCATCGTCGAGCGGTATGCCTTCAAATTCTTCTGGGCGGCGCTCGGTGCCGGATTCAAACACCGTCATCTTCTTGGTGCGCAAATTCATGATGCCGCCAAAGCTTTTGCCTGCGCCTACAGGCCAAGTCATCGGCACGCAGGGCATGCCCAGCTCGCGCTCCACTTCATCGAGCAGCTCAAGCGGCTCGCGCACTTCGCGGTCCATCTTGTTGATGAAGGTGATGATGGGCGTATCGCGCTGGCGGCACACCTCAATCAGTCTGCGGGTTTGGCTTTCCACGCCGTTGGCCGCGTCGATCACCATGAGGGCTGAGTCCACCGCAGTCAGCACGCGGTAGGTGTCTTCCGAAAAGTCTTTGTGGCCAGGCGTGTCGAGCAAATTCACGACATGCTCGCGGTAGCTCATTTGCATGACGCTGGATGCCACCGAGATGCCGCGCTGCTTTTCAATCTCCATCCAGTCGCTGGTGGCGTGTCGGCTGGCTTTGCGTGCTTTCACGCTGCCGGCAATTTGAATCGCGCCAGAGAAAAGCAGCAACTTCTCCGTGAGCGTGGTTTTGCCCGCGTCCGGATGCGAAATGATCGCAAAGGTGCGGCGGCGTTGGGTTTCTGTTTTGAAGGGGGAGTCGGTCACGGTTGTAGGTGTGCAGGAATGTCGGAGGCTTGGTGCAGCAGGCGAATGATTTGGACTGACTGGCGTGTGGCGATGTAGAACAAGGTTCACTCCAGCGTCGGCGGCATAGCGCCAAAACGCATCGTCAATGTCGCGGTTGGCTCGCTCGGTTCGGTTGACCGCCGCGAGCTTGAGATCGGTCACACGGGAGTCTTGGCCCGCGAGCGAGTTGAACGAACGCTGACTTTTGGGGATTTTTTTGAGCGGGCGTAGACAGCGATCTCCGCGCGCAGCCGTTCATGCTGTTCGTCCCAA
>JAAFHN010000411.1 GCA_013298415.1 Comamonadaceae bacterium | reverse complement strand
AGACATGCGCGGCGGCGCAAATGGCGCGCGGATTCGCTTGGCCCCGCAAAAGGATTGGGCGGTGAACAACCCCGCGCAAACGGCCAAAGTGATTGCGGTGCTGGAAGGCATCCAAGCCAAGTTCAACGCCCAAGCTGCGGGCGGCAAAAAGGTGTCGCTCGCCGATTTGATCGTGCTGGCCGGAAGCGCAGCCGTGGAAGCGGCCGCTAAAGCCGCGGGGCAGGCCGTGGATGTGCCATTCACCCCAGGCCGCATGGATGCAAGGGCCGAGCAGACCGACGTGGCCTCGTTTGCGGTGCTAGAGCCGCATTCAGACGGCTTTCGCAACTTCCAGAAGTCGCAACTCAGCGTGGCTGCCGAAGCGCTGCTGCTTGACCGCGCGCAATTGCTTACGCTCAGCGCACCTGAGATGACAGCGCTCGTTGGCGGCTTGCGTGTGCTCGGTGCGAATACCGGTGGCGCAGCGCACGGCGTGTTCACGAAGCAAGTGGGCACGCTCACGAACGACTTCTTTGTGAACTTGCTCGACATGGCAACAGCCTGGACACCAGACACAGCAGCCGCGCAGACCTTCACAGCACGCGACCGCAAGAGCGGCCAACCCAAGTGGAGCGCCACACGCGCCGATCTCGTGTTTGGCTCGAACTCGCAATTGCGCGCGTTGGCCGAGGTGTATGCGCAGAGCGATTCAAAAACCAAATTCGTGCGCGACTTCGCAGCCGCATGGACGAAGGTGATGAACCTGGATCGCTTTGATCTGAAGGCTTAAGGACCGAAGTAGCGCGAAAAGCTTCTGTCGCCCACGAAAAGCGCGGAAACTCTTCGGGGTTTTCGCGCTTTTTTTGATGGTTTGCGCTTCAGAAGGCCACCGCTCGCCAGCTCAGGTTCAAAATGGTCTGCGTCGCACTCAAAAGGAGATTGATCGCATGCAAACGCCGCTCACACTTGCGTTGAGGCGCCGCGCACTGATGGCACTCGGCGCCGCTGGGATCGCGCATCCGGCGTTTCTGATCGGCGCGGCGCATGCCGAGCCAGATGAGGAATTTCTGGGCAGGGCAGAAAACTACCCTGTTGCGCCCAACGTGCGTGAGTGGTACCAGCCCAAATACCGCGTGGGCTCGAGCTCTGCGCTGGCCGATGTGCCTGGCATGCGGGTGAACCATGTGGCAAAACCTTCGCTCAGCCTGCCTCTTGCGCGGGCTGCCAATCCGCCCCGGCTCGCGTATTCGCACCAGGGCCAAACGCTGGGCATTGACGACTACCTCAATCGCCAGCGGACCACATCGCTTTTGGTGCTGCATCGCGGCGAGATCGTGACAGAGCAGTACCGCTACGCGCGCAACGATGGGCACAAGCTGCTGTCTTTTTCTATGGGCAAGAGCCTGACTGCGCTGCTGCTCGGTCTCGCGCAGGCCAAGGGCCACATTCGCTCGCTCGACGACACGGTGGAGACCTACGCAAAATCGCTGGTGGGCTCGGCGTACGGCGCTTGCAAAATCCGAGATCTGCTGCGCATGAGCAGCGGGTTGCGCTTCACAGAGGTGTACGACGGCAAAGACGACATTGCGCGGATGCAGCGTGCCTCGATGGGGGTTTCGCGTGAATCCGTGTTGGATGTGCTGCGCGGTGTGACGCAGCGCGATCACCCGGCGGGCACAGCGTTCTACTACAACAGTGGCGAAACCGAGGTGCTGGGCCGCGTGGTAACGGGTGCCACGGGGCGGAGTTTGGCGAGCCTCACAAGTGAATGGCTCTGGGAGCCGATTGGCGCGGAAGCGGGCGCATATTGGCGCGCATCGCCGGACGGCCAGGACGCAGGGTACGGCTACTTCAGCGCCGTTTTGCGCGATTGGGGGCGAATCGGCAAGCTGCTGATCAACGATGGCAAAGTGGGCACCCACCAAATCCTGCCGCTTGACTTTTTGCTAGAAGCGACCGATGCCAACCGACAGCCCGCCCACTTGCAGCCACGCGTGGCCACCAGTTACGCGGGCTATGGCTATCAGTTCTGGCTGTTGCCGTTCAAGGCCCGCACGTATGCCCTGTTGGGTGTGTATGGCCAGGCGCTCTTCGTGCAGCCCCAAACGGGCATTGCCATGGTGGTGACTTCTGTTTGGCCGCAATCGAGCGCCAAACAAGACCCGGAGCCCACTGCGGAGCGCGATGCGCTCTGGCGCGGGGTGTTGCGCAGCCTGGGTGGCGTTGCGACATAGCTTGCACACTCGCCATAACTGGATGAAAATACAGTTATGGCATCCCAGCACCCCATCGACACGCAGGCCTTGAAGGGCAGGGGATCAAGCCTGGCTGTCGCGCATCGGTTTGAGCGCCTGGATCGGGAGTGGGTGGACGACGGCTGGGATGCCGAGCGCGATCAGAGATTGCCGATCAAAACTCAGGTCACGCTCCGGCCCTGCGTGTCTGCACTCTCCAAAAACGACTCACCAGACATCAACTTTGATTTGGCCGTGAACCCTTATCGGGGCTGCGAACATGGTTGTGTGTACTGCTACGCCCGGCCCACGCACAGCTACCTGGGCCTTTCGCCTGGGCTGGATTTCGAGACGCAGATCATCGCCAAGCCCAACATCGCCGAGGCTTTGCTGCGCGACATGGCCAAGCCCAGCTTTGTGCCGCAACACATCAACATCGGCTCCGCCACCGATTGCTACCAGCCCGCGGAGCGCGAATTGAGGCTCACCCGTGCCGTGATCGAGGTGCTGGGCGAGCACCGCAACCCGCTGTCGATCATCACCAAGTCAAGCTTGGTGGAGCGCGATCTGGATTTGCTCACGCCCCTTGCCCAAGCCAAACTGGCTGCGGTGTACGTCACCGTCACAAGCCTCGATGGCGAGCTAATCCGCAAACTGGAGCCGCGCGCCGCTGCGCCGCACCGCCGCTTGCAAACGATCCGACGGCTGGCAGCAGCGGGCATTCCTGTGGGTGTGAGCGTGGCCCCGCAAATTCCGTTTGTGAACGACGACATGGAAGCCGTGGTGGAAGCCGCAGCGCAGGCAGGTGCAACCCGAGCCTTCTACACCGTGCTGAGATTGCCTTGGGAGCTGGATGAGGTGTTTCAAACCTGGCTTGCGCAGCACTTGCCCGACCGAGCCGAGCGTGTGATGGCCCGTGTGCGCGATTTGCGCGGCGGCAAAAACTATTCCAGCGAATTTGGCCAACGCATGCAAGGCCAAGGCATTTGGGCCGATTTGTACCGCCAGCGCTTTCATAAGGCCTGCAAACGCTTGGGCCTCAACAACGAGCGCTTTGAGCTGGATGCATCGCAATTCGTGAGGCCCGCTAAGCTGGCGAGCGTGGCCGATCCAGGCCCGCAGCGAACGCTTTT
>JAAFHN010000232.1 GCA_013298415.1 Comamonadaceae bacterium | reverse complement strand
GAAAACCGTCGCGGTTTCGTCTAAAAAGAGCGGCAAGTAGTACTCGATGCCTGCGGTGGCGATGCCTGCGCCGATGTCTTTGTAAAGTCGGCTTTTGGTGGGGTCGCCTTCGAGCAGCTCGCGCCAGCGGCTGCGGAATTTGCTGCGCGCCGCGTCGTCCATCGGGTATTCGCGGCCGGGCAGCAAATTCACCTCCGGCACGGGGTAGAGGCTGCGCTGGGTGTCGGGGTCAAAGGTGCGGATCGAGTCGATTTCGTCGTCAAACAAATCCACGCGAAAGGGCATGGGCGAGCCCATCGGAAAGAGATCGATCAGCCCGCCGCGCACCGCGTATTCGCCGGGGGCCACCACTTGGGTGACGTGCGTGTAGCCCGCTTGCACGAGCTGGGCCTTGAAGGCCGATTCGTTGAGCTTTTGCTTGGCCTTGAACTGGAAGGTGTAGGCCGCCAAAAAGCTGGGCGGGGCGAGGCGGTACAGCGCTGTGGAAGCAGGCATGGCCACCACATCGGCCTCGCCTTTGCTGATTTTCCAAAGCGTGGCCAAGCGCTCAGAAATCAGGTCTTGGTGGGGAGAAAAACTGTCGTAAGGCAGGGTTTCCCAATCCGGGAAGAGGGTGGTTCGCAGGCTGGGCTCAAAGAAGGCAATCTCATCCAGCAAGCGCTGCGCGTCAGCCGCGTCGGCGGTGACGATGGCGAGCAGCTGCTTTTGGGCTTTGAGTTGGGCTGCGAGCTGCGAAAGCGCCAGCGCATCGGCGCTGCCCACAGGGCGGGGCACTTGCAGCCGCAGGCCGGGCTTGAGTTTGGGGAGGGTCATTGAAGAGTCGAGGAAAACGCAAAAAAACCAAGCAAAAACGCCAACACCCCGCTTCCAAATTGGGCGGGGTGTTTGCTGAACCGAACTGCCTGCCTTGCTCCGCCTTTTTGCCCCACCCGTTCGCCCTGAGCTTGGTCGTTGGGCCCAAGTGACCAGCGGCCATGAGCTTCGACAGGCTCAGTCCGAACGGTACGTGTCATTTCACCCACCCCGTTCGCCCTGAGCTTGGTCGTTGGGCCAAAGTCACCAGCGGCCATGAGCTTCGACAGGCTCAGCCCGAACGGTTTTGCTCACCCCAGCCCGAACGGTTGTGGCGTGCTGCGGACTTGCAAGTACGGTTCAGTCGTCGGGGGGATTCTAGAATGCCTGTATGAATTTCCAGCCTGATGACGACGATGAATTTGCGCAGCCGCCTGCTGGCTTTGGCTTGCCTAAGCCGCATGTGCTGATCGTGGCGGCGGGTGTGGGGGCTCGGGCGGGGGGAGATGTGCCCAAGCAATACCGCGAGATTGCAGGGCGCACCGTGTTGGCGCACACGGTGGCGGTGTTTGACGGGATGCACGCGCAGCTCGGCCGCGTTGCCGTGGTGGTGTCGGCCAACGACGGCTGGGTGCAGGGCGCGCTGCCCGCTGAATCCAGCGCGAGGCTTTTGCGCTGCGGCGGTGCGACCCGGGCCGACAGCGTGCTGAACGGGCTGAGCGAGTTGGTGGAACGCCTAGACGCGCATCCGGACGATTGGGTGATGGTGCATGACGCGGCGCGCTGCATGCTGCATGCCGATGACGTGACCCGCTTGATCGATGCATGCAGCAACCATGCAGTAGGCGGATTGCTCGCCGCCCCGGTGCCAGACACTTTGAAGGCCGAAGCCAATGATGGTTGCCGCGAGGTGGCCCACACGCTGGATCGGCAAGGCAAATGGATGGCGCAAACGCCGCAGATGTTCCGCCTGGGGGCGCTCATCGACGCTCTGGAAGATGCCCTGGAACACGAGCCGCAAGCGATCACCGATGAGGCAAGCGCCATGGAGCGCGCAGGCCTGTCGCCGCTGCTGGTGGCGGCACTTCACCCCAACTTCAAAATCACTTACCCGCAGGATTTCGACATGGCTGAGACGCTTTTGAGTGCCCGTTTGCCGAAGTCCGCGCAGCCCACTGCGCCACAGCTTCGCATCGGCCAGGGCTGGGATGTGCATGCCTTGGTGCCCGGCAGGCCGCTGATCTTGGGCGGCGTAACGATTCCGCACCACCTCGGCCTGCTCGGCCACAGCGATGCCGATGCGCTCTTGCATGCGATCACCGATGCGCTTTTGGGCGCAGCGGGCCTGGGCGACATCGGCACGCTGTTCCCCGACACCGATGCCCAATTCAAAGGCGCAGATTCACAGACCCTGCTGAAAGAGGCGATACGCCGAGTGGCTGCAAGAGGCTACACCGCCATCAACGCCGACTGCACCGTGATCGCCCAGGCCCCCAAACTGGCCGCCTACAAAGCCCAAATGGCCACCAACATCGCAGCGTGCCTGAGCATCGACAAATCACAAGTCAACGTCAAAGCCAAAACCGCCGAAAAGCTAGGCCCCGTGGGCCAAGAGCAAAGCATCGAAGCCCAGGCGGTGGTGTTGCTGCGGGGGTAGGGAGCCGGGGGCAGTTTTGAACGCAAAGGGCGCGAAATGAACGCGAAGAGCGCAAAGTAAACAGCCGAAGTTTTTGGGATTCTCTACTCAAAAATCGTAGCAGAGCATGACGATTTCACCTGGACAGAGGTGAGAAAAATCATGAATTGCTCCCTTCGGCCGTTTTTTCCGCGACCTCTGCGTCATTTCGCGCCCTTTGCGTTCAAAACTTCCCCGTTCCCGGCTGTCCTCAATCCCGGAAGTTCGTGAACGTCAACGGAAGCTCGGTCATTTCTTTCTTCAGCAGCGCCATGGCGGCCTGAAGGTCGTCGCGCTTGGCGCCGTTCACGCGCAGCACGTCGCCGTTGATGCTGGCTTGCACCTTGAGCTTGCTGTCTTTGATGGCGCGCTGCATTTTCTTCGCGTCTTCTGTCGCGATGCCGCTTTTGATGGTGACTTCCTGCTTCACCTTGTCGCCGCCGATTTTTTGCACGTCGCCCATGTCCAAGAAGCGCACGTCCACGTTGCGCTTGGTGAGCTTGTTTCGCAGGATTTCTTCGATTTGCTGGAGCTGAAAGTCCGCGTCGCCTGTGAGCGTGACCAGCTTGTCTTTGATCTCAATGGCGGCCGAAGTGCCCTTGAAATCGAAGCGGGTGCCGATTTCTTTGGCGGTGTTTTCGACCGCGTTTTTCACGTCCACCATCGTGGGTTCTAGGTTGGCATCAAACGAGGGCATGGCACACGCGCAGTGAGAGAATGAATGACCCCGATTATCCCAAGACCTGACTGTTTTGAACGCCGATTTCACACACTTACCCGCTGAGGCCAACGTGCCGCTGGCCACCTACAACACCTTCGGCATCGTGGCCAAGGCGCAGCAGCTGATGCGCATCACGAGCGTGACCCAGGCGCAGGCGCTGGCCCAAGCTGGCAAGCACTCGGGTGCGGAGTTGCCCAAAATCCTTGGTGGCGGCAGCAATTTGGTGCTCACGGGCGATGTGAAATCGCTGGTTGCCAAGGTAGAAATCATGGGCAGGCGCTTGGTGGCCGAAACTGAGCAAGCCACCATCGTGGAAGCCGGTGCAGGCGAAAACTGGCACGAGTTTGTGAAGTGGACGGTGGAGCAGGGCCACTTCGGCTTGGAGAACCTGGCGCTGATCCCCGGCACGGTGGGCGCATCACCCGTGCAAAACGTGGGCGCTTACGGCATTGAGACCAAAGACCGCTTTGAGTCGTTGGACTACGTGGATTTGCAAACTGGCGAGCTTCACACGCTGAATCGCGAGCAGTGCCAGTTTGGCTACCGCAATAGCGTCTTCAAACAGTCGGGCGAGCGGGGCTTGGCCGGCAGGGCGCTCATCACCCACGTGCGCTTTCGCCTGCGCAAGCCCTGGGTGCGTGAGATGGGCTACGCCGATTTGACCAAGCGGGCGCAAGCCCTCGATGTGCCCAAACCCAGCGCGCAAGAAATCTTCGATTGGGTGCGCGCGATCCGCTCGGCCAAGCTGCCGGACCCGAAGGTCATGGGCAATGCGGGCAGCTTTTTTAAGAATCCCACGGTCGCATCCCATGTGTGCAAAGACATCATCGCCCGCGAACCGAAGCTCGTGCATTACCCACTGCCCGGCGGTGACTTCAAACTCGCTGCCGCCTGGCTGATTGATGCGTGCGGCTGGCGCGGCAAAAGCGTGGGCATGGCGGCCGTGCATGAGCAGCACGCCCTCGTGATCCTGAACAAAGGCGGCTGCACCGGAGGCGAAGTGATGACGCTTGCCAAAGCCATCCAAACCAGCGTGTACGAGCGCTTTGGCATCTTGCTGGAGCATGAGCCTGTTGTGTGGTGACGTGGGATGATGCTCGGCGCAGACGGGTGAATGTCGCTCGCTGCATTTGTATGACGTGCTGCCGGATGGTAATATCCGATCATGACCACCGCCGCCATCAGCCTCAAAATCGACGCGTCGTTGCAAACCTTGCTCGCCCAGCTCTGTGCCAAACACGGCACGGGCAAGTCTGAGCTGATGCGCCGAGCGTTGCTGGCGTTTGCACAATCAAGCGCCGAGCCTGCGCACAGGCCTGCGAGCGCGCTCGCGATGGTGGGAGATTTGGTGGGTAAATTTGAAGGCGGGCCGAGCGATTTGGCCTCGAATCCTGAGCATCTGGCTGACTTTGGCCGCGTTTAAGCTGCGTTCGACACGCTGGCAAACGGCATGAACATCCTGCTCGATACCGGGCCGTGGGTTGCATTGCTGTGCAAAAACGAGCGCCACCACGCATGGGCTTGCGAGCAGTTTGCTCAGCATCCGGGGCCCTTCATCACATGCGAGGCCGTCGTGGCCGAGACTTGCTTTTTGCTGGCTCGCGCTGGTTTCGACGCGGGCGTGGCGATGGCCTTCATCGAGCGCGGGGCGGTGCAAATCGGCCTGCGCTTGGAAGACCAAGCCACCGCCGTGCGCAAGCTCTACCAGCGATACCAAAACGTACCATCCTCGCTTGCCGACGCCTGCTTGATCCGCTTGAGTGAGATGGTGCAGCCCAGCGCCGTGCTCACGCTAGACAGCGATTTCCGCATCTACCGGCGCAATGGCAGGCAGGTGATTCCCGTGATTTGCCCCTGAGCAAGGCATTGGCATAATCTGCCAATTCTTTCCAGGGGCCGACCATGCCTACACGCAACGTTGTCATCACCGATCATCAAGCCGCTTTGGTTGAGCAGTGGGTGGCTGCTGGCCGCTACCAAAACGCCAGCGAAGTTTTGCGCGAAGGCCTGCGCCTGGT
>JAAFHN010000293.1 GCA_013298415.1 Comamonadaceae bacterium | reverse complement strand
GGGAAAGTCGTCAAATTTGGTCGTCTGCGCCTAAATCCGCACCGTGAAGCTCCCCGGCTACCTCTTTTTCACGCGGCACTGCGAATCGGCGCTCGCGCTTTTGAGGTGACTTGAGCGGCTTGAGCGGCTTGCGGGTAGGCAAGCTTGACTGCTTGCCCCGAAACCTGCCTCGTAACCAGCGCCCCAAACCGCACCACCCAAGAGGCCAAAGGTTTTAGAAAATCGCCTGAAACTGGGTAAGAATGCCGAGCAATGTATTCACTGTTGGCACTGTTTAGGGGCTTTGGCAAACCTGCTGATTCGCAGGCTGCGACTTGGCGGGCCACGGAAGCGCAGAATTTTTCGTTTCGGCCCACCGATTTTCGCGATGTGGTGTCACGCCCGTTTGGCGTGGACGTGTTGGATACGGACACCGACTTGCGGGTACCCGATTCCGACTTGTTGGCGCAATTCAGCGAATCGCGGCCCCGGCTGCGCTACCAAGCTGAGCTGAGGCAGCAGGCGCTCTCGAACACGCTCCAGCACGCGGTGGTGTACATCAGCAAATCGCTGAGCAGCGAGCACGAGCACGATCAGCTCCGGAACCTTCGGGCCGAAAGCGCGGTGCGCAACTTTCGGGCAGGCGTGAACAGCTCGCTCGTGCTGCAAGACGGGCTTTTTTGCCAGTGGCTGCAGGGCGAGGAAGCTGCGGTGGAATCAACGCTTGCCCGCATCAAGCGCGATCCACGCCACACCGCGCTGATGACCATTTACCGAGGCCCTGCGCCCTTGAGCATGCTGGATGCCTGGAGCATGGGCCTGCGCAACTTGTATGTGGGCAAGGGCAACGCTTTTGCGCGGGCGCAACTGCTGCGCTACCAAGCCTCGGAGGCTGGCTACACCAAGCCGCGCGACGCTTGGACAGATTTCACCGGCGTGACCAACCAGCCCAAGACTTTGGACGGGCAACCCACCGCCGCGCTCTCAGAGCGACTGGGCGAGCCGATCACGATCCTGGGCCTGCGCAGTCGCCAGGGCGCGCAAATGCTCATGTCGGCGGCAGAAGGCGGTGAAAGCGGATTGGGCGTGTCGCGCTGGGCATCTGTGCTGGATGCGAATTGCGACTTGCAGGCCGTGGGCGGCGTGCTGCCGCTGGGCAAACAACCCGCGTACCTGGCCGCGCTTTCGGTGCGGGCGCTGCGAGTGGCGGCCGTGCGGGAGGCCGTGCGCAACCGCAAGCGCGTGGTGATCACGCTCAGCCACGGCGACAGCGCCGAGCTGAACTACATCCTGAGCAGCCTAGAAGACAACACCCCGCACGACTTTGCGCCCACAAGCCTTACCGTGCTCGCGCCCGAATGGACCAAAGCCGCCGCCGAGCACGCCCGCCACCTTTTGAGCCTGCGAGATTGGCCCGGGGATGTGCATGCGCTAGACATGAGCAAGCGACAAGCATGGCGACACCTGGGTGAGCCGATTCCGGATTGAGCGGCTGGCCCCGGGCCGACCGCGCGCCAGAACCCAGGTTTTGGGCGTAAGCTAACCCAGCACCATTCGCAATCGACTTCCAAAATGATAGCGACAGATGATGCAAATACCTGGACAGATGGGATAAATGACTCCAAATTTGGCTTCTGAACGCCGCCGCACGACGCTGAAGGCTTGTGCGCTGCCGGTTTTTGCTGTTTCGGGCTTGGGTGCGGTTTCTGGCTCGGCTCGGGCGCAAGTCGGCGATGCGGCTCGGCTGCAGGCAGCACATGATGCTGCGATTGGGCAGTTCACCGGCGGCGCAGCGCTTACCCCTGGCCCGATTCGGCTTGAGATCGCGAGCTTGGTAGACAACGGCAACACGGTGCCAGTGGCGGTGGCTTGCGAGTTAGCGACGAGCGGGCCGCGTGCGGTGCAGGCGATCGCGCTCTTTGCGGATCGCAACCCCAGCCCCGAAGTGATGGAGGCAGTGTTTTCACCTGCGTCTGGCCGGGCGCAGCTCGCCACCCGCATGCGGCTTGTGACTTCGCAAACGGTGACTGCGATTGCCAAGCTGGCCGAGGGCACTTGCATCGCCACCAGCGCGCAAGTGATCGTGACTTTGGCCGCTTGCCTGGAGCCAGAAGAGTCGTGAGGAATTGCCATGACTGAACCCACCCGCAGCCTGATTTTCCTGAACGGCCCGGCCAAGCGTGGCGAGTGGCTGGAAGTGCGCTGCACCCTCGCTCACCCGATGGAAAGCGGCCACCGGCGCGGCTCAGACGGACAGCTTTTGCCGCGCAACATCGTGGAGACTTTGGTGTGCCGCTTCAAGGGCGCACTCATTGCGCAATTCAGGCTGCACGCGGCCATTGCGGCCAACCCCTTTGTGAGCTTTGGCTTTGTGCCCCAGCAATCGGGCACGCTTGAGCTGCGCTGGCAGGGCCAAAACGGCTTTTTTCATGCCGCGAGCCGTGAGGTGGTGCTGATTTGAAGCCATATTGCTCACCTGTCCAGATGTTCATTGCATTTGTTGCTGCGTTTTGCATAGCATCTCTGTGCCACGCTCAACCAGCACAAAAGCGCTCCAGCTTTGCCGACATGGGCACGAGCACGCAGGCTTTGCAGCGCGACGACACGCAAAACCCAGCGATGCTGTGGGTGCAGGATGGGCAGCGGCTGATGCAAACGCCATCCGTCGTGAACGGCAAAAGCTGCGCGCAGTGCCACAACGCGGGAGCCAGCAGAGCACCGAGCCTGCAAGCCGCAGCCACCCGCTACCCAGCACTCGACGCGCTCACCCAGCAGCCCTTCACCCTGGCCCAGCGTGTGAACGCCTGCCGCAGCCGCCTCCAAGCCCTTCCCGCCCTGCCCTCTGAGCATCAAGACTTGCTCGCCATCACCGCTGCGCTCGGCCACAGCGCACGTGGCCAGCCGATCACCGCGCCAGCCGCCGAAAGCCACAAAGCCCTCCAAGCGGCCCATGACCTCGGCCAAAAATGGTTTTTCACCCGGATCGGCCAGCTGAACTTGAGCTGCGCCCAGTGCCACGACGAGCGAGCGGGCTTAAGCCTGGGCGGCACCAAAATCCCCCAAGGCCATCCCACCGGCTATCCCATCTACCGCCTGGAATGGCAAGGCATGGGCAGCCTCGCTCGCCGCATCCGAGGCTGCATGACCGGCGTGCGCGCCGAGCCGTTTGCCCACTTCAGCCCCGAAATGACGGCCCTGGAAGTGTATTTGGCCGCCCGCGCCACCGGCATGCCGCTGGAGACCCCCGCCGTGCGGCCCTGAGCCACCTGTGCGCCGCTTTTCGGCCGCTTTTGGGCCACTTTTTGGCAGAATTTCAGGCAAAAACACTTGATTGGGACCCTGCCTCAGATAGAAGCCCGTTCGCCCTGAGCTTGGTCGAAGGGCACGCCAGGGGCTTCGACCAAGCTCAGCCCGAACAGACAGGCTGGCACATTTGAGACATGGTTCTAATCAGGCAAAACACCGCTCTGTCCAGGTGTTTAAATCATTCCTTGCTACGCTTTTTGAAGTCCGACGCTTGTCAAGGGTTTGTCACACGGCTCCGGTAAGTTGAACGGGGCCGTGCCAGCCTCCGTGCTCACGCGACTTTCCACAACCACCATGACCACCATCCACCAAGACATCGACGACTACCACGCTTGGCTGCGCACGCAGTGTGAGGCGGGTGTGGCGCGTTTACCCGGCTGGCAAATCCGGCGGCTGGCCCCCGATGCACACAAGCTGGACCTGCACGAAATTGGCGAAGATGCACTCGGCAAACCTTTGCTTCGCGCGATGGCGGCCGATTTGGCCGCCGTTCACGCCGCAGACCGCCATTCGGCCGCGATTGCGCCGTATCTCGCCGACCAACCCGAGGGCTGGCTCGAAGCCTCCATCGTGCATGCCGCAGGGCTTGTGAAAGCGGATTTCGAGGCTTACGGCAAAGCCTGAGCCGCAAAAAAAAGGCCCGCTGAGGATCGCTCAGCGGGCTGAAGGTGCAAGCTGCGGGTTTGTGGCCCGCAGGGATTTGCGCTTTGAAGTGCTCTTGCTTGGGTCTTCCTCGGGTCGCCGTTCTGGCTTCCTGATCTCGCTCTTGCGTCGATCCTGATCAGTGGTGCGTGCCGTCGAAGAACTGTTCGTCTTCGGTAGAGCCTTTGAGAGCGGCGGTTGACGCATTCGCTTCGATCGTGGTGGTCACCATGTCGAAGTAGCCGGTGCCCACCTCGCGCTGGTGTTTCACGGCAGTGAAACCACGGTCAGCCGCTGCAAATTCCTTTTGCTGCAACTCCACAAAGGCCGTCATGTTGTGGCGGGCGTAGCCGTAGGCCAGATCAAACATGCCGTAGTTGAGC
>JAAFHN010000338.1 GCA_013298415.1 Comamonadaceae bacterium | reverse complement strand
ATCACCACGATGCGCTCGCTCAAAAACACGCTTTCAAACACGCTGTGCGTCACAAAAATCACGGTGAATTGCTCGGCTTGCCACAGGCGCAACAAATCTTGGTTGAGCTTGAAGCGCGTCATCTCGTCGAGTGCGGCAAAAGGCTCGTCCATCAAAAGCAGCTTGGGCTTGGTGATGAGTGCGCGCGCAATGCTCACCCGCATCTTCATGCCGCCCGAGAGTTCGCGGGGGTACACGCTCGCAAACTGGCTCAGGCCCACGGTATCGAGCAGCGCCATCACCTGCGTCTCACACTCGGCTTTGCTTTTGCCGCGCAGGCGCAGGGGCAGCCACACGTTGTCGAACACGGTGGCCCAGGGCATCAGCGTGGGCTCTTGGAACACGAAGCCCATGTCGGTGGCTGAGTCACCCTTGTCCGCCAGCTCAATCGTGCCCGCCGTGTGCGGGATCAAGCCCGCGATCATCTTGAGCGCGGTGCTTTTGCCGCAACCGCTTGGCCCCAGCAAACTCACAAAGCTGTGGCGGCCAATGGCCAGGTCAAGCCCCTGCACGGCCAGCGTGCCGTTGGGGTAGGTTTTGCTGACCCCCTTGAGCTTGAGCAGCGGCGCGGCTTCAGTCATAGGCCGTCGTACGCGGTGCTTGGCCGTAGCGTGGAAAGCGGCACTTGGTGAATCTCGGTGAGCAACGCCGCGAGCGCTTTGCCTGCGGCTTGCAGCACGGCATGGCCCTTATCTGCCGTGGCCGCAGCCGCATTGCCCGCCGCGCCAAAAGGGTTCAAGTCTTGCGTTTGCCAGGCGAGCTTGGCGCTTTGGCCGTTGCCAAGGATTGGGAACTGCGCCGAGCGATCTTGGGAGGAGCTGCGAAAGTTCTGCGCCTGCGCCAGGTCCACGCCCTTGGCCTCGAGCGCCAGCATCATCGAAGTTTCCATGTCCCCCGCGTGGATGCCAAAGCGGTGCTCTTCAGGCGCAAAAAGCGCATTCGCCTCAAGCATCGGCAGCGTGAACCAATTGACGGACCAGACCAGCATGTCGAGCCGCGCACGCAAATCTCGGGCCACGATGTCCATGATCTGCACTTGGCCGCCGTGGCTGTTGAAGAGCACGAGCTTTTTCACGCCCGCGCGGGCAACAGACTCGCCAATCTCTGTCCACAGCCGGATCAGGGTTTCGGCGCTCAGCGTGAGCGTGCCGGGAAACCGCAGGTGCTCGTTGCTTTTGCCGACAGCCTGCGTGGGCAAGAAAAGCGCGGGTACTTCCGAGCCGATCAGCGGCAGGGCCTGGGCGATCACGCCGTCCACCAGCGCCTGATCCACGCTCACGGGCAGGTGCGGGCCGTGCTGCTCGATGGCGGCCACTGGCAGCACCGCAATCGTGGACTCACCCACCAGCGCTTTGAACTGGCGCGTCGTTAAATCGGCCCAATATCTTGAAGGAAGTGGCGCATTCGGCAAAGTCATGAAAGCCATTATGCGCAGGCAAACCCGGTGCAGCTTTGGCGTGGTTTTTGCTAAGGTTGCGGCATCGCATCATTTTCTGAACGGGGTTCATCATGGTTCGCACCACTATCAAATTCGCAGCGCTCGCCCTTGTAAGTACTTGGACAGTGGGCAGTTTTGCCCAAGAAAAGGTTACTTTCGGCACCAACTGGCGCGCCCAGGCCGGCCACGGCGGCTTTTATCAGGCGGTGGCCGATGGCACTTACAAGAAGTACGGGCTGGATGTGGAAATCCAAATGGGTGGCCCGCAAGCCAACAACCGCCCGCTGCTGCCCACCGGCAAGATCGATTTTTTGATGACCGGCAATTTGCTGCTCACCTTTGACAACGTGAAAAACGGCGTGCCCACAACTGTCGTGGCCGCGATCTTCCAAAAAGACCCGCAAGCCATTTTTGCCCACCCCGGCCAGGGTTATGACAAGTTCAGCGACCTCTCCAAAGCCCCCACGGCCTTCATCAGCAAAGACGGCCAGTTCAGCTTTTGGCAGTGGATGAAGGCCGAGCACGGTTTTAAAGACGAAGCGCTCAAACCCTATGTGTTCAACGTGGGCCCCTTCTTGGCCGACAAAAAATCGGTGCAACAGGGCTACAGCATTTCGGAGCCGCTCAGCATCAAGGCCAATGCGGGCTTTGACCCGGTGGTGCATTTGCTGGCCGATAACGGCTTCTCGACCTACAGCACCACGATTGAGACCCGCAGCGAATTGGTGCAAAAGCGGCCCGAGTTGGTGCAAAAGTTTGTGGATGCCTCCATCATCGGCTGGTACAACTACCTCTATGGCGACAACAAAGCCGCCAATGAGCTGATCAAAAAAGCCAACCCCGAGCAAACCGACGCAGGCATTGCAGGCAGCATCGCGCTGATGAAGCAGCTCGGCATCGTGGACAGCGGCGACGCCCTCACGCGCGGCATCGGCACCATGAACACCGCACGCATCAAGGATTTCTACGACAAGATGGTGAAAGCGGGCCTGTACAAGGCAGGCGAAGTCGATCTGAACAAAGTCGCCACCACCCAATTCGTCAACAAAAACGTAGGCCTGGATGTGCGCAAGCGGCTGACGGGGAAGTGATGGGTTAGGGAGCCGGGAGCAGTTTTGAACGCAAAGGCCGCAAAAGAACGCAGAGTTCGCAGAGTAAACAGCCAAGGTTTTTTTGGCTTCGGCGCTCTGCAAATTTCCATTCTTGCAGCCCTGGTTAAGCTACACCTCTCCAAAGATTTGGCTGTTTCTTTTGCGTCCATTTTGCGAACTTTGCGTTCAATTGGTTCCCTGAGCCATATCCGGAGCGCGCACCTTTGAAAACCCTCGTGGTGCATTGCCACCCAGATCCGCAGAGTTTCAGTGCGCATTTGCATGAAGTGGTGGTCGCAGCTTTGCGCACAGCGGGGCATGAGCTGCGGCTGATTGATTTGTATGCCGAGGGCTTCGATCCCGTGTTGTCGCTCGATGAGCGGCGGGCTTATTTGTCGAATCCGGGGCTGATCGAGGCCCGCGTGCAGTCGCATGTGGATGCGCTCAAGTGGTGCGAGCACTTGGTGTTTGTGTTTCCGATTTGGTTTTATGGGCCGCCTGCCATGCTCAAAGGCTGGTTGGAGCGGGTTTGGCTGCCGGGCGTGGCGTTCATGCCGCCGCCCAAAAAGGGCGATGCGGCCCTGCCCGGTTTGCAACACATCCAGCGCTTGAGCATCGTCACCCACGGCGGCGCACCGGCGTGGCTGCTGTTTTTGATCGGCAACCCCGCCAAGCGGCTCTTCACCCGCGGCCTGCGCCTGCTGATGGCCAAGCGCTGCAAAACCCAGTGGCTGCAACTGCACAACATGAACAACGTGAGCCGACAAGAGTGTGAAGCCTTCGCCCAGCGCGTCCAACGCGCCTTCTCCAAACCCTAGCCCCAGAACCGTTCGCCCTGAGCCTGTCGAAGGGCCGCATCGTCCACCCTTTCACCTAACCCCCACCCGTTCGCCCTGAGCCTGTCGAAGGGCCCCACCGTCCACCCTTTCGCCTAACCCCCACCCGTTCACCCTGAGCTTGTCGAAGGGCTCCTCCGTCCACCCGTTCGCCTAACCTCCACCCGCTCGCCCTGAGCTTGTCGAAGGGCCGCCCCCCATGACCCAACCCCTCGCCAACTACCTCGCTTCAAAACGCATCGGCAACCAGCTTTTCATGAGCGGCGTGATCGCGGTCGACGCGCCCACAGGCGAAGTCATCACCCGCTACAACCAGCTCGATGTGAGCGCCCGCTCTCAGCTCAAAGCCCTGAGCTACGACACCGGCCAGCTCAGCGTTGACATTTTCGAAGCGCCCATCGTGGCGCAAAGCTACACCGTGCTCGCCCGCATCCAAGCGCTCGCAGCCGAACACGGCGCAGCACCAGCCGACTGCGCCAGGCTCGTCCAATACTTCCGCGATCTGCGCCA
>JAAFHN010000377.1 GCA_013298415.1 Comamonadaceae bacterium | reverse complement strand
GTAGCGGCAGATGTGATCGTGATGCCACGCTCTTGCTCTTGCTCCATCCAGTCCATGGTGGCTGCGCCGTCGTGCACTTCACCGATTTTGTGGTTCACACCCGTGTAGAACAACACACGCTCGGTGGTCGTGGTTTTGCCTGCGTCGATGTGCGCAGAAATACCGATGTTGCGATAACGGGAAATGGGTGTGGCGCGTGCCATAACAGGCTCCAAAGAGATTCAAAAATATGCCGCGAGGGAAAGGCTGTTTTCCCTTGAGTCGCAACGCGGCGTAGCGAGCGGGATGAGCTGCTGGGCGCGGGTGGCGCGAAACCGAAGCAGGCTTAACGCTTGCGAGGACTTCGCGACGTGCCCCGCGGAAGGGAAGGAAAGATCCTTCCTTTCCCATCGGACGCAGATCGCCCGCGCAGTAGCCGCCTCTAGAAACGGAAGTGACTAAAGGCTTTGTTAGCTTCTGCCATGCGGTGAACTTCGTCGCGCTTTTTCATCGCGCCGCCACGACCTTCGGTGGCTTCCATCAGCTCATTGGCCAAACGCAGCGACATGGATTTTTCACCACGCTTTTTCGCCGCTTCTTTGAGCCAACGCATTGACAAGGCCATGCGGCGCGCTGGGCGCACTTCCACTGGCACTTGGTAGTTCGCACCACCCACGCGGCGGCTCTTGACCTCCACGATGGGCTTGATGTTGTTGAGCGCCAAAACGAAAGCTTCCAGCGGATCTTTGCCAGACTTCTTTTCGATTTGCTCCAACGCGCCGTAGACGATGCGCTCGGCTACGGCTTTTTTGCCGCCTTGCATGATCACGTTCATGAATTTGGCGACGTCCGTATTCCCGTATTTGGGATCAGGCAGGATTTCACGTTTCGGTACTTCGCGACGACGGGGCATGTTTCACCTCACAATTTTCAGTTGGCGCAGTGCTTGGAGCACTTTGCCGAGCAAACCACGCGGTGTCGAGGCCGGGATTTGCACTTACTCCGCAGCTGCCAAAAATGGGCTTGCTGCGGTTCGACTTTTTGACGTTTCGCTGAAGGATTTCCATTCAGCCGGGTCGCCAACCCGCAGAGCTTTGAAAAATTACTTCTTCTTGGCGGTGGCTGCAGCGCCTGCGGCACCAGCCTTGGGGCGCTTGGCGCCGTACTTGGAGCGCGATTGCTTGCGGTCTTTCACGCCTTGCAAATCGAGCGAACCGCGCACGATGTGGTAGCGCACGCCGGGCAAGTCTTTTACACGACCGCCGCGCACCAGCACCACAGAGTGCTCTTGCAGGTTGTGGCCTTCGCCACCGATGTAGGAGATCACCTCAAAACCGTTGGTGAGGCGCACTTTGGCAACCTTACGCAGAGCGGAGTTGGGTTTCTTGGGCGTGGTGGTGTACACGCGTGTACACACACCGCGCCGCTGCGGGCAGTTTTGCATCGCGGGCGATTTCGATTTGGTCGTTTCGACCTCACGCCCCGAGCGGATCAGTTGACTGATGGTTGGCATGGTTTCCCAAATACGTGAAAGTTGCTGCAAGCCCTTCAACATCAAGCGCGCCGTTCGTGAAGCGCGCTCAACTCAGATTTGCAACGGATATCCCTTCGGAAAATTCCGAAAAGCCTTCCATTGTAGCCACTTTCTGGCAGATCGTCTAGGGTTTGCACCAAGAACAACGCCCGGCAGGGCCGGGCGTTGTTCTTGGGAGTTGGATTGAACTCAGTCGAAGTTGTAAGACAGGTTCACACCCACCGTGCGTGGGGTCGTGTAGAAGAGCCGGTTGCCCAGCACACGATCCAGCTGCTGCGACACCTCAGCCCGGGTGTTGTTGATGTTCTCGATGAAGACGCTTGCATCGAGGTTGCCTTTGCCTAAGCCAGCGCGCAAGTTGTAGAGCGTGTACGCCGGGCGCTCACGAGGGGCGACACCGTTTTCTGCACGGTCTGTGAGCACTGACGCGACGTAGCGACCGGACACGCTGACCCAACCATCCATCCCGTTGTCGAACTGCATTTTGTACCGCGTGCTGAATACATGCTTCCAAGCAGGTGCACCTCCCAGCGCATCTCCGGCGTACCAAGTACGACAGGCCGTGTTGTCGGTATACATGCAATGTGTTTTGGTGGACACAAAGCTGGCCTGGCTCTTCGCGCTCATGAGGGAGGCGCTCCAGTTGCGGTTGAAGTTGTAGCGCAGCGATATTTCAAACCCGGTGCTGCGCGCGTCAGGGCCATTGGCCGTACCGTTGATGGGGAAATCATTCTCTACGTCTTGTGTTCGGTAGGTCTGGACATTTTTCCAATCAATTTGGTAGACGTTCGCTTGCACATAGAGGCTGCGATCCAAGAACGCGCCTTTGATGCCGATTTCCAAGTTGTTCGTCGAATCGGGCTCGTACTGCTGAGCAGTGGGGGCAATGATCTTGGTGCCGAAGTTGCGAAAGCCGTTGGTTCCGCCCCTTCTGAAGCCTTGGGAAGCCGTGCCGTAGACGAGAGCGTCGCGGTTCAACTGGTAAGACGTGTTCAGCTTGTAGTACGACTTGCCGCTGTCACCTAGGGAAACATTCACATTGCTGTTGACCAAGTCAAAGGTGTAGTCGCGGATCTGGGAGATCGCCGTGTCTTGGTACTTGAACACCCGCGCGCCGACATTGACCAACCATTGCGGAGTCAGCTTGTAGCCCACCTCACCGTAGAGTGCGGTCTCAGAATACTCGGTGCCCAAATTTTCGCGGTATCCCTCATCTTTGAATCCACCAGCGCGCGCGCGGTTGGTGCCGTTGTACGCATCAGCTCCTGGCAGCCATTCGGAAAAGCGCAACGAGCGCTCCGTTTTCGTGTGGTACACACCCGCAATCCAGCTCAAGGGGCCGTCGCCTTTCGAGGTGAGCCTCGTTTCGTGCGACAGGCCCTTGTAGGAGTTGTCAAAGGTGATGAATGCGGAGCGCGTGCTGTTGAACGCACCGCCCGAGTCGCACGCAGCGCCGCAGATACCCCAGTAGAAGAACCAGCCCTGACCCGCGTAGTCAGCCTGCCCAACCCGACGGTCCATGTACGTGCTCGTGCTGGACTTCAGGCGTGCGAAGGGCATGTCGTACTCGATCTCGATCGAGTCCATTTTGAAGGTTCTCTCCGCAAAGTCTTCGTAGCGGGCGACGTTGATGTCTTTTCCCTCAAGCTCGGGCGTGGCGTAGCTGTCTGTGAATCGGCATGCGGGTTGCCCAGCATTGCCGCAGAGCGCACGCGTGCCTGAGTTGCGCCGCGGGTCGGCCAGGAAGGCAGCGATGTCTGCGGGAGAGTTCGCATTTGCGATGCCGCGCGGCAAGAGTTGAGTCCCCGGAGTGCCGTGGGCCATCTCTGTTTGCTCTGCATGCGAGTACGTGATTTTGAGGTCGCGGGTCGCTTTCCAGGCCAGCGACAACCGGCTCGTGTCGGTTTTGGTCCAGTCGTCGTTTGCGTACCGGTTTTGCGCGGGATTTGGGAAAGTCGTCCAAGCCAGGGTGCCGCTGCGCCAAGCGGGGTTGGAAATCCGCGTGCTGTAGCCCTTGTCGTCCAATCGAGCAAGCGAGAGCCGTGCAGCAAGGTTGTCTCCAAGG
>JAAFHN010000190.1 GCA_013298415.1 Comamonadaceae bacterium | reverse complement strand
GTTGCCAGGCCATAGCGCTTGTTTTGGCGGTGGAGTTCATCAATGAGCGTGCCCAAAATCATCGCGCCGGTGGCGCCCAGCGGGTGGCCCAAGGCAATCGCGCCGCCGTTCACATTCACCTTCTCATGTGGCACGCCCAGCTCTTGCATGAAGCGCATGGGCACAGCGGCAAAGGCTTCATTCACTTCAAAAAGGTCGATGTCTTGCACCGTCAAGCCCGCCTTGGCCAGCGCCTTGCGTGCAGCGGGCATGGGGCCGGTGAGCATGATGGTGGGATCGGCTCCGCTGAGAGCCGTGGCCACCACCCGAGCGCGCGGCTGCCAGCCGTAGCGTTTGCCCAGAGCCTCGCTGCCCAGCAGCACAGCGGCTGCGCCATCCACGATGCCAGATGCATTGCCCGCGTGATGCACATGGTCGATCCGTTCCACTTGCGGATAGCGCTTCACGGCCACTGCATCGAAACCCATCGCGCCGAGCTGCGCGAAGCTGGGCTTCAAGCCCGCGAGCGCTTCCACGGTGGTGCGGGGTTTGATGAATTCGTCTTCTTCCAAAATCATCTGCCCCAGGCCATCGCGCACGGGAACGACCGAGCGGGAAAAGTGCCCTGCCGAGCGCGCCGCTGCCGCGCGCTGCTGCGAGCTCACCGCGTAGGCATCCACATCAGCCCGGGAAAAACCTGAGAGCGTGGCGATCAAGTCTGCGCCAATGCCTTGGGGCATGAATTCGGTTGCGAAGTTGGTGGCTGGGTCTTGCGCCCATGCGCCGCCGTCTGAGCCCATCGGCACGCGGCTCATGCTTTCCACGCCGCCTGCCACCACCAAGTCTTCCCAGCCGCTGGCCACCTTTTGCGCGGCCATGTTCACCGCTTCCAGGCCCGACGCGCAAAAGCGGTTGATCTGCACGCCCGAGGCGCGGAAATCCCAGCCCGCTTTGAGCGCCGCGATCTTGGGCAGCACCGAGCCCTGCTCACCGATGGGCGACACGATGCCCATCACCACATCGTCCACTTCAGCAGTGTCAAACTGCATGCGCGAATGCAGCTCCGTGAGCACGCCGCTGAGCAAATCAATGGGTTTGACCTCATACAAACTGCCGTCAGATTTGCCCTTGCCGCGCGGTGTGCGCAGGGCTTCAAAAATGAACACATCGCTCATGTCGCCGTCTCCTAAATTTGCTTCAAACCACCCGGTTCAAATCCAGTGTAATCTTTTCACCGAGCAAGCGCTTGGTGAAATTCCCAGGTGCGCCCTCATCCGGCCGCGCGAAGAAATTTCACGATGAAGCGCGTGCCCTGCGATTGCAAATCGCGCTCGGGGTGCGCCGTTTCAATTTCCACGGTGGCCTCGTGCAAATTGGCAATTTCGCGAACGATCGACAGGCCCAAGCCCGAACCCTCGGCTTCGTTGCCCAGCACCCGAAAAAACGGCTCAAACACCACCTCGCGATTGGCAAGGCTGATGCCCGGCCCGGTGTCTTCCACGTGGATCTGGGGACCCTGGGTGTCGGTGGCGGGCAGCACCCGCGCTGTAACAATGCCCCCTGCGGGCGTGTAGGCCAAGGCGTTGTCCACCAGGTTGCGCACCAATTCCGTCAGCAAAGTGGCATTGCCGTGCACCACGCTGCCCAAGTGAGCGACCGAATTCTGCGCGCCAGCCGACGGCGCCTCGGGCCCGTCGTATCCCAAGTCAATGGGTTTTTCCATCGCTCGATCCACGCTATCGCGCACCACATTCACCACGAGCGGCGCCAAGCTCACCGCTTCGCGCGAAACGGCATCCCCAGCCAACTCTGATCGTGCAAGCGCCAGCAATTGGTTGACCGTGTGGCTGGCCGCTTTGCTGGCGCGCGCCACCTGCCTGAGCGAGAGCTGCACATCTTGCTGCGACTGGCCGGGGCGCAGCGCCAGCTCGGCTTGCATGCGCATGCCTGCCAAGGGGGTTTTGAGCTGGTGCGCGGCATCGGCCAAGAAACGCTTTTGCGCATCTGTGGCCGTTTTTTGGCGCTGCAAAAGCTCGTTGAAGGAAACCACCAAAGGGCTCACTTCAATCGGCACCTCGCTCGCATCGATGGGGCGCACGTCATCCGGCTGACGCTCGCGAATGCGCCGCTCAAGCGCGCCCAGCGGGCGAATGCCACGCGCCAAGGCAAACCACACCAAAAGCACCGCCAGCGGCAGCGTGATGAACTGCGGCAGCATCACGCCTTTGATGATGTCGGTGGCCAAGGTAGCGCGCTTCTCGCGCGTTTCGCCCACTTGAATCAGGATGGGTTTGGCCGCTGCGGGCCCAGACTGCACCCACATGTAAGCCACGCGAAGCGCCTCGCCGCGCAGCACGTCGTCGCGCAGCTTGGGCGTGCTCAGCTCGATTTTTTCTTCTTCCAGCGGCAAAGGGAAATCGCGCTCGCCCACCACGAATTCACCGCGTGCGCCCAGCACTTGGTAGTACACAAAATCAGCATCGCCTGCGCGCAGCAGTTCGCGCGCGGTGGCGGGAAAGTTCACCGTGGTTCTGAGGCCTTGCGCGCCAGAATTTGCGGGGCCGATGCGCTGCACATTCACGAGCTGCGACATCACCTGCACATTGAACTCGAGTGCGCGGTCGAAGGGTTTGTTGGCCACGCCCTCTGCCACCCACCAAGTGAGGATCAAGCTCACGGGCCACAGCAAAAGCAGGGGCGTGAGCATCCAATCCAAAATGTCGCCAAACAGCGAGCGCTGCTCGCGGCGAAACATGCGCGAAAGCCGCGCCAGGCTACGAAGCGGCACGAGCTCGCAGGCCTTGAGCGCGGGTCAGCGGCATGCCGAGAGCCTCATTCGCTGATTTTTTGCAGGCAATAGCCCAGGCCGCGCACTGTGGCAATCTCAATCGGGCCTTGCTCGATTTTTTTGCGCAGGCGGTGGATGTAGACCTCGATCGCATTGGTGGTCACTTCGTCGCCCCATTCGCACAAGCGCTCCACCAATTGCTCTTTGCTCACCAAGCGGCCAGCGCGCTTGAGCAACACCTCCAGCAGCCCCACTTCCCGGGCGGAAAGGTCAATCACTTTGTCGTTGATGGTCACGATGCGGCCCGATTGGTCGTAGGTGAGCGGGCCGTGTTTGATCAGGTTCACCGCCGCGCCTGCGTTGCGACGCACGAGGGCGCGCACACGGGCTTCCAGTTCAGTGAGCGCAAAGGGTTTGGCCATGTAGTCGTCTGCGCCCACATCCAAGCCCTTCACCCGCTCTTCTACGCTGTCAGCCGCCGTCAAAATCAGCACCGGCAGCCTGGAGCCGCGCGCGCGCAAGCGCCTGAGCACTTCCAGGCCGTGCAAACGCGGCAGGCCTAAGTCCAGGATCAGCAAGTCGAGTTCGGTATTCGTCATCAGCGCCGCATCGGCCTGCGCACCATCGGGCACGTGATCCACGGCAGCGCCAGAGGCGCGCAGCGTGCGCATCAGGCCATCGGCCAGCACGTGGTCGTCTTCTGCGATCAGGATGCGCATGGGTGGTTCCTTACTGCTACAGGGGCGAGTGTCAGGTCAAGGTTGAAATGTCGATGTAACGCGCTGCCATTGGCGCGCGGGGCTAGGCGCAAAACGCAGCGCATGCCGGGAGCATGCGCAAGTTTTGCAACGACGCCCCGCGCGGCGAGGGCAAGCGAGACGGCGGCATTTCGGCCTTGACCTGGCACTAGGATAATGGATCGCATCGATTTCTCAGCGACAGAACATGGCACAAGCTCAATGGATTCACATTCGCGGCGGGCGCAAGCTCACGGGCGGTCGGGTTGCGATTGCGGGCAGCTCCAATCAGGTCACGAAGTGCATCATCGCCGCGATGCTCACCACCGAGCCGGTGCTGATCAAGGGCGCGCCGAATGTAGACGAGCGCAAGATCGTGGAGCAGCTCTTTGCCAGCGTGGGCGGCGGCGTGGAAACGCTGGATGAGCACACGATTCGGCTTTCGCCTGGCGACATTTCCAGCTTTGAGATTCCCACCGAGATTTGCCGCAAAAACCGCATCTCCGTGCTGGCTGCTGGGCCGTTGCTGCATCGCTTTGGGCGTGCGCGCATGGCCGCATCGCTGGGCGGCGACAAGATCGGCAAACGCCCCGTGGATTTCCACATCAAAGGCCTGATTGAGATGGGCGTTGAAGTGGAGGAGCACGACGGCATCTACGACATGCATGTGCCTGGCGGCCAGTTGCACGGTGCGCACATCACCCTGCCCTTTCCGAGCGTGATGACGACTGAAAACCTCATCATCACCGCCACGCTGGCCAAGGGCCGAAGCATCATTGAAAACGCCGCCATCGAGCCAGAAATCATCGAGCTCGTGAAGATGCTGCAAAAGATGGGCGCAGACATCATGGTGGATGCCAACCGCACTTTCGTGATCAATGGCGTGGACAAGCTCAAAGGCTGCGAGCTGCGCTGCATGCCTGATCGCAACCAGGCGGTGAGCTTTGCTTGCGCAGCGCTCGCCACCGGTGGCGATGTGCTGCTCGACCACATGCCGCACGACCCGGTGTACAGCTTTCTGAACTACATCCAACGCCTAGGCGCTGAGTTCCGGGTGAATTCGGAAGGCGTTTACGTGAAAGCGCCCGAAGGCAGGCGGCTCAAGCCCAGCCACGTGGAAGTGGAGGTGCATCCCGGCTTCATGACAGATTGGCAGCAACCCTTCATGGTGCTCTTCACGCAGGCCGATGGCATCAGCGTGCTGCACGAGACGATTTTCGAGAACCGCCTGGGCTACACCAAGTTTTTGAACGAGATGGGTGCCAAGATTTCGCTCTTCACGAGCTGCTTGGGCGAAGCGCCCTGCCGCTTCAAGGCCAAAAACCACGCGCATTCGGCCATCATCCAGGGGCCAACGGCGCTCAAGGCAGGCAAATTTGCCCTGCCCACCGACATCCGCGCAGGCATGTGCCTCGTGATTGCCGGCTTGGTGGCAGAAGGCGTGACCGAGCTCACCAACATCCAAGAGCTGGAACGCAAATACGACGACATCGTGCCGAAATTGCAAGCAATGGGGGCGGATGTGAAGCTGGTGTCTGGCTAGGGTTGAGGGGCTCGGGGCTCGGGGCTCGGGGCTCGGGGCTCGGGGCTCGGGGCTCGGGGCAGTTTTACAGGAGATCAGGAGACAAGGAAGGAGAGGAAAAGCTGGAAAAGCTAGAAAAGGCTTTTTTGACGACTTTTCCGCCCTCTGTCCTAGTTTTTGTTTGATGTGTTGCTATGCTTTTGAGATTGTTGCTTTGGCTTGAGACGTGGAGCTGGCCAGCACTTCTTGGGTGGTGACACCCATCGAGACGTAGATGCTGGACACACCCTCTAGGCCGACTGGCGCGGGCTCTACCCAGGCTGGGGGCACGTAGAGCAGGCCGCCGCCAATCGGCACGGGGGCGGTGGGAATCAGCACCCCGAGGTAGGCGTGGCCAGAGATCGTCACCGGCTCGGAGGTGGAGAGAAAACCCAGCACCGCCGTACTCTGCCCTTCCTTTTTGCCGCCAAAGTACACCCACACCGGGGTCATGCTTTTCAGTTTGTCGTCGCCTTGCTCGGCAAACAGGCCCACGAGTTTTTGCAGCACGTCGTAGATCGTGCGCACGATGGGGATGCGCTGCACGATGGCTCCCAAGAGCTTGTCAAACCCGCGCTGCAAGCCAATCTCAGCCAGCAACCCCACCACGTAGACCACGCCGAGCGCAGCCAGCAGCCCCAGCGCATAACTCAAGCGCTCCGACTCCACCCCGCCCACGCCCAAATTGCCCAAGAAGCGACCCACCCAACTGCCGGGCCCCAAATACTGCACTGTCACCTGCGCCACCCAAACCAGCAAAAGCACGGTTGCCAGCAGTGGCAGCAGGGCCAAAGCCCCCGTGACAAAGGTGCGCATCGGATGGCGC
>JAAFHN010000373.1 GCA_013298415.1 Comamonadaceae bacterium | reverse complement strand
CCAATGCGAGCTGGACGATAAAGTAGAGCGCTGGAGCGACGATGCCTTTTGGGACGAACTGCGGCGGCGCTTGCCCGCCGAGGCTGCTGAACGCGTAAGCACCGGGCCGCGATTGGAAATGAGCATCGCGCCGCTGCGCAGCTTTGTGGTGGAGCCGCTGCGCTTTGGCAGTCTCTTTTTGGCGGGCGATGCTGCGCACATCGTGCCGCCCACCGGCGCCAAGGGCCTGAACCTTGCAATGAGCGACGTGCGCTTGCTCGGCGCGGCGCTTGCGGAGCACTACCTGGAAAAGTCAGATTCCGGGCTGAATCACTACAGCTCGCGGGCGCTCAGCCGCGTTTGGAAAGCCGTGCGATTCAGCTGGTGGTTCACCTCTCTCATGCATCGCTTTCCCGACAGTGAAGGCTTTGGCGAAAAGGTACAGTTGGCGGAGCTGGAATACCTGGTGAGCTCGCGCGCAGCCAGCACGGTGATGGCTGAAAACTATGTTGGCTTGCCCCTAGCCGGGATGCCAAATTTTGGAGCGGAAAAACCATGATTGGATTGCTCAACACCTTGGCCCGCGTGAGCGCAGGGCTGGCGGGTGTGCTGTTGACATCGATCACCTTGCTCACGGTTGCGAGCGTGGTTGGCCGCGATGTGTTTGCAAAAGGCATCAACGGAGACTTTGAGCTCGTGGGCGTGATCACAGGCGCAGCTGTGGCGCTGTTCATGCCCTGGTGTCAGGCCAAACGCGGCCACATCATCGTGGACTTTTTCACTGCCAAGGCAAGCGAGTCTGCCAACGCATGGATGGATCGCGCCGGTGCAGTGCTGATGGCGATCTTCATGGGGGTGCTCACCTGGCGCACCACGCTGGGCGGCTTGAATGCATGGGGTTCCAAATCGGGCTCGATGATGCTCGGCTTTCCGGAGTGGATCACCTACAGCTTCATCGTGCCGCCCTTAGCGCTTGCCACCCTGATCGCGCTGGCGCAAGCGGCGGTGGGTTTTGCCAAGTTCGATGCTGCAGGCGGAGCGCAGGCATGAGCCCGATTGAAATTTGCGGATTGATCTTTGGCGTGATGCTCGTGCTGATGGCCGTGCGTGCGCCGATTTCTGTTGCCATGGCGGCGGCGGGCGCGTTGGGCTATGTGCTGCAAGCGGGCTGGTTGCCGCTTTCCAGCTTTTTGAACACACAGGCCTTTGCCCGTTTCGCCAGCTACGACTTGTCTGTGATTCCGCTCTTCATTTTGATGGGCCAATTCGCCACGCAGGGCGGCATCAGCAAGGCGTTGTTTCAGTTTGCAAGCGTTGTGATGAGCCGCTTCAAAGGTGGCTTGGCGATGGCGGCGGTGATGGCTTGCGCAGCCTTTGGCGCGATTTGTGGGTCGTCTGTCGCCACCGCAGCCACGATCACGAGCGTTGCTTTGCCGGAGATGAAGCGCCACGGCTACTCAGGCCGCTTGAGCACAGGCACGCTCGCAGCAGGTGGCACGCTGGGCATCTTGATTCCGCCTTCTGTGCCGCTCGTGATTTACGCCATCCTCACCGAGCAAAACATCGCCAAGCTGTTTGCCGCAGCCATGATCCCCGGCATCATTGCCATGCTGGGCTACATGGTGGCGATTGCGATTTACGTGCGCGTGGTGCCAGGGCATGCACCTGAGCATGACGACATGCAGACCAAGCTCACACGCGACGCAGTGGTGGGCGTGCTGCCGATGCTCGCGATCTTCTTCATCGTGTTTGGCGGCATTTACGGCGGATTTTTCACGCCAACCGAAGGCGCTGCCGTGGGTACCTTCGCCACGTTTTTGGCGGCGCTCGCCAAACGGGAGATGACCAAGGCGAAGTTCATGCAGTGCTTCTTGGCCACGGCTGAAGCGTCGGCCATGATCTTCTTGATCTTCTTGGGCGCTGATTTGATGAACGCAGCACTTGCGCTGACCCAGGTGCCCAATGCGCTTGCCCAGGCGGTGAGCGGCTGGGGTTTATCGCCGTACATCGTGGTGGCCTGCATCTTGCTGCTCTACGTTGTACTCGGCGCAGTGATGGATGAGCTGAGCATGATTCTGCTCACCATTCCGATCTTCTTTCCCATGATCATGGCGATGGACTTTGGCATGAGCAAGGAATACACCGCGATTTGGTTCGGCATCATGGTGCTCATGACGGTCGGCTTTGGCATGCTTGCGCCGCCCGTGGGGCTCAATGTGTACGTGGTCAACGGCATGGCCAATGGTCAGGGGCACAACATTCCGATTGCCGAGAGCTACCGGGGCGTGATGCCGTTTTTGATCGCCGACACCCTGAGAACCACGATGTTGCTGATCTTTCCGATGATTTCGCTCTGGGTTTTGCAGTTCATGACTTAGGGAAGCTCTGCAAAACCCCCTTGCGGCCATCGCGAGCCACCTTCGGGCGCGCAGCTTCGTTGAAAAGCTCGCAAATAGCGGTGCTATTTGACTCACTTTTCGCCTAGCTGCGCATCCCGAATGCGGCCCGCGCTGATCCACAAAGGGTTCTGCAGAGCTTCCTTAGGGTTATTCAGCCCATCTTTTTCGCGAGGCAGGCGTTGAATGAACAATCTCGCCCAACTTTTTCCCTTGGAGACAAAAACCATGAAACGTCGTCAACTCCTGCAAACTGGCGCGGCCGTTGCCGTGTCCGCTCCTGTGTTGGGTGCGTTCGCGCAAAGCCCGATCACGCTGAAATTCCACACCTTCATGTCGCCCGCATCGAATGTGTGGAACAGCATGCACAAGCCTTGGATGGCTGCCGTGGAAAAGGATTCGGGCGGCAAGATTAAGTTTGAAGGCTATCCCGCCATGCAGCTCGGCGGCACGCCTGTGCAGCTCTACGATCAAGCCCGCGACGGCGTGGTGGACGTGACCTGGACCTTGCCTGGCAACACCGCAGGGCGCTTTCCCCGCGTGGAAGTGTTTGAGCTGCCCTTCATGATGACCAACGCCGAGGCCACCTCCAAGGCCTATTGGGAATATGTGCAGACCGTTGCCAAAGACGAGTTCAAAGAAAACCACCTGATCGGTCTGCAAGTGCACGGCCCTGGCGTGATTCACACGAAAGAAAAGCTGGTCAAAACCGTTGACGACCTCAAAGGCCTGAAGCTGCGCGGCCCCACCCGTCAAGTGACCAAAATGCTCGGCTACTTGGGTGCCACGCCAGTGGGCATGCCACTGCCGCAGATCCCCGATGCGCTGAGCAAAGGCGTGATCGACGGCTGCGTGATCCCTTGGGAAGTGGTGCCCAGCGTGAAGGTGCATGAGCTCACCAAATTCCACAGTGAGTTTGACCCGGCCGGCGGCGCGCTCTACACCACCACCTTCGTGATGAGCATGAACCGCAAGAAGTACGAAAGCCTGCCCGCAGAGCTGCGCGCAGTGATCGACAAAAACTCAGGCATGGCGACAAGCGCCTGGCTGGGCGCCACGCAGCAAGGTAACGACCCGCTGGGCCGCAAATCCGCATCAGACCGCAGCAACAGCATCCACACGATTGGCGTTGCCGAGGCGCAAGAATTCCGCCGCAAAGCCCGCATGGTGGAAGTGGAGTGGGTGCAAGACATGGACAAGCGCGGTTTTGATGGCAAAAAGCTGATC
>JAAFHN010000209.1 GCA_013298415.1 Comamonadaceae bacterium | reverse complement strand
CGCGCCAAAGGCCGCGAAGCCAATCACCGCAAACCCGATCACCGCGCGGGCAGCCCAGCAGAGTACATCCACAACACCGAAATCTGACAAACGCAAGGCCGCATTCGCCAAGCCTGAGCTGATCGCCAAAACCGCAAGCCTGCGCAAGCCCAAGCCCGTACCACCCACGGCCAAGCCAGCGGATCAGTTGGGAGCCGCATGAGCACACACGATTTGGTGCTGTGGCGTCACGCCGATGCGGGAGAGCGCGCAGAGCAGGGCGAGGCCAGCGACGACTTGCTGCGCCCGCTCACGCCAAAAGGCGAGAAACAAGCCGCCAGGATGGCCGCCTGGCTTAAGAGGCAACTGCCGGAGAGCACGCGCGTGATTTGCAGCCCAGCAGCGCGCACCGAGCAAACCGCCATGGCATTACCTCGGCCCTACAAGCTTCGCAAGGAGTTGGAGCCAGACGCCACAGCGCAAGATCTGATTGACGTGGCCCAGTGGGGCCAGGCGCGCAGCCTCACGCTTTTGGTGGGCCATCAGCCCAGCTTGGGTGCGCTGGTGGCCTCTGCCATGCGGCCGCTGTGGACGCCGAGCCAAGCGATTTCAGAGGAACCGGGGCTGCCGCCAGTGAGCATCAGAAAGGGAGCGCTGTGGTGGCTCAGGCTGCGCGTGCGGGAAGACGTCTCCCAAGTCGTGGTGGTCTGCGTCCAAACGCCTGAGCTTCTGTAGGGGAAGCTCTAGGGGAAGCTCGGGCCTGGTCGCAACTCGGGGAAGTTGTGTCTCAGTTCTTCTTCTTTTTGCGGCCCACTTTGACTTCAGGCAGGGATTTCACAGCGCTCAGCAGCGCATCCACCGGCATGGCTGCCAAAGCTCGGAATCCCGCGCGCAAGAGCTCGCTCTTTTTGGCTGGATGGCCCAAGGCAAACAGGCGGGTTTTGAGTTCCGTGATCTGGGCGTATTCGTCTGCAGGCAGGGTGAAGCTGTCGCGCACTGGCTTTGCGGGCTTGACCAGCTTTTCTGCCGGTGCAGCTTTGGGCGCTTTCGTGGATTTCTCGGTCTTGTCGGTTTTCTCTGATTTCACAGGCTTTGCCGCCATGCTGGTCTTGGCGCTTTGCTTCGAGCTGTCTTTCACCTCTGCCTTCTTCGTGGACTTTTTTGCGGGCGCTTTGTTCGGTGGCGTTTGGCTCGATGCGGCGACCTTGCTCACCTTGGCCACCGCAGGAACCTTGGCGGCGGGCGCGGGCTTTTGCTCAGCGCTGTCGGCTTTCTGCGATTTCGCTGGATCGGCTTTGGCGGCCGCAGCCGCGCGCGTGCTGGCGGGGGAAGTGGAGATGGCTTGCATGGGCTATCCTTTCAAAACGATATAAACAGTTTATACCATTCAAGCAATAGCCCCATTTCGCTGTGCCCGCTGGGAGTTTCGAGATCAGGCCAATCGGCCAAGTCCTGCCAGAGGCGAATCGTGGGAAACCTGAAAAGCGCGGAAGTGGGCTTCAGGTCAGCGCAAGCTCAAGCGTCCAGTCCGTTTTGTCCCAGGCCTGGGTTTCCGCTTCGAGCAAGTGGGCGCTCTGGGGAAAGCGTTGCGCCCAGGCTGTTGGCGCTTCAAGGCGATGGCCATTGGGCTGCGTGCAGAGTCGCACGCCTTCAAGTTCGGGTAAGCGCCGAGCATGGCAAAAGATCACAGCCAAGCGCAGGCACACCAAGCAGGTGATGAAGAGGCGATCGGAGAAGTCGGCGTTGAGCTTCTTCAATTTGCCGCGCTGCCCGAGCACCAAGAGACCCAGCCGATGAAGCTCTGCCAGGGTAAAGCCTGGCACTTCGGCGTGATCGAGGATGTAGGCACCGTGCCGGTGGTTGTCGGAAGGCGAGATGCACTGCCCGATTTCATGCAGCTGAGCAGACCACTTTAGCTTGCGCTGCGCTCTGAGCTGCCAGTCATCGCTCAGTTCAAGCATGTCCAGCAGGTGCAACGCCGTTTGCGCAACGCGTTGGGCTTGGCCTTGGTCGGCCTGGAATCGCTGCGATAGGCCGACCACAGCGCTTTCTCGCACATCGGTTTGATCGTCGCGGGCGAGCATGTCAAAGATCACACCTTGGCGCAGCGCGCCTTGGGCCACGTCCATTTCCTGGATGTCGAGCAGCTCAAAAGCCGCGGCCAAAACCGCGACCCCGCCAGCAAACACCGGGCGTCGGTCTTCTTTCAAGCCGCCAAGGCGCAGCTTGTCCAAATCGCCTGCCCGGATCATCTGGGATTTGAGCCAGCGCAGGCCATCCAGAGAAATGGTAGGTTTGCCCCAGCCCGATTCGGCGAGAACATCGCCGATCGCGCCCACGGTGCCAGAAGAGCCGTAAGCGCGCTCCCAGTCTTGGCGCTGAAACAAGTCGATGGCAGGCTCAAGCACCGATTTCGCGGCCACCTCCGCAATCTCGAAACTTCTTGCGCTGAACTGTTGGAATGCGAAAAACTTCCCGCTCCATGACACGCTGCCCACACGAAAGGACTCGGCCGCAGCGCTCACGTAGCCTTTGCCCAAGATCAGTTCGGTGGAGCGCCCGCCAATGTCGATCACCAGCCTTCGTTCATCGGAATGCGGCAGCAGACGGCTGACGCCTTCGTAGATCAAGCGGGCTTCCTCGCGCCCCGAAATGACTTCCACCGGGTAGCCGAGCGCGGCTTGGCAGCGCTCCAGGTACATCGCTTGGTTGCGCGCCTCGCGCAGGGTTTGGGTGGCCACTGCGCGCACTTGCCAAGGCTGAAAGCCCGTCAGGCGCTCGCGAAAACGCCGCAAGCATTGCTCTGCCTTGACCAAAGACTCTGGCGTCAGATTGCGGTCTTCGTCGAGTGCCAGGCCCAGGCGGATGGACTCTTTGATGTAGTCCACGCGCTGGATGTGCCCGTCTTGCACCCGGCCGATTTCGAGGCGAAAGCTGTTTGAGCCGATATCGATGGCAGCCAAAAGGCTGCCATTGGTCAAGAGGCGGCGTGTGGCCGATTGCTCAATTTCCGTCATGTTGTGCGCAGCGTACCACTGCCGTTCGTGTTTCACCGCCACGCGGTACGTGTCCGCTCGCCAGGCATTGCGAACGCTTGCGAGGCTTTGAGGGTGGGTGGCCCGGTGGGCCACCGCAATCCCTTGCTACATCCACCGCCCTTCAGCGCTCAGCATGCTGAGCGTGACGAATGGCTTGCGCTTGTCGTTGCTGTGCCTGAGCAGGGCCAGGCCGTCGAATTCCACGCCGGTCCGCTTCGACTGAGTTGAGAAAAATGCCTCTCGGCTCGGTGGGCCTTCCGCGCCAGACACCACATCCAAGGCGGTGCGGGCGCTGATGTAGCCGGAAAGACTTTGCGCGCTTGGTGCTTCGTCGAAGAAGCGGGCAAGCGCTTGTCGAAACTTCCGCACCACACCGATCTGGGAGGATACCGAGGGCACAACCTGCGTGGCGACGGTAGTGAGACCCTTAGGCACACCGAGCTGTTGCACCACCTGAAGGTTGACATCTGCTAGGCCAATCAAGAACCGCTGCCTTGGCTGATCCCCAAGCTGCTTGGCAAAGCCAATCAGCTCCGGCGTGCCGCCCACGAACAGCAGCATGGGCGCGGGCTCTTGGCGCACCCTGGCCGCAACTTCGCTCCATTCGCCAACCCGAACGTACTCGCGAACGCTCACCTGGAGTGCCGCTGCGGCTGCTTGAACGTCTTTGCTGTGCGCACGAGCTTCTTCCCGATCCGCGTAAATGGCTGCGGCTTGCCGCACACCAATCACGCTTAGCGAGTTAACCGCATAAGCAATTTGTTCAGTGCGCGTGGCAAAAAGCGAAAAGGTGCTCACGCCCCCAGGTGGCGCGGCCATCAGCCACGGCGCGCACTGGCAGAGGTCTTGCCCTGTATTTGCTGAGAGTTCCTCTGTCACGATCGAGGCTGCGCGATCGCCCACGGTGCCAAAGAGGCCCATGGTCTGCGAGCTGCCGCGCGCTTGCAGCAAACCTGCTTTCACCGAAGCTGCACTGCCATCGGTTTCGATCAAGCTGTGTTGCACCGTGCGGCCGCGCACACCGCCGCGCTTGTTGACTTCAGCGATGGCAGCCCGCACGCCCACCACAAAGTCTTTGCTCACATCCTGCTGACCAGGAGAGGCATCCACCAATTGAGAAAACGACCACTCCCTGCGTTGCGCCTGAGCAAGCGCAGGAACCGACAGGCTGCTGGCAAAGCCTGCAGCGCCTGCGCCAAGCAGAATCCGGCGACGATGGATGAGAGGTGCGGGGAGTGTCACTGTTCGTGCCCTCTTGGCGACAGATCAGCGGCGGGGAGGAGGGGGAAGAGTGATCACACGGTCAATCACGTGGATGACACCGTTGGCGCTTGGCAAATCAGCCGTTTGCACCATGGCATCGTCGGCGGTCACGAAAGTGCCAGCGCGGGCGAGCGGCAGGTTTTGGCCTTCAACCGTCTTCACTGAGCTGTTTTTCACGTCCGAGGCCATCACTTGCGCGGGGATCACGTGGTACGTGAGCACAGAGCGAAGGCGTGCTGGGTCTTTTGCGAGGTCTGCGCGGGCCGCTGCGCTCATGCGCGTAACGGCTTCATTGGAAGGCGCAAACACGGTGTAAGGCCCGCCTTGGTTGAGCACGGTGCGCAGACCTGCGGCGTCGATCAGCTTGCTGAGCTCGCTGAGTTCTGCGCGCGCCGCAATCGCGTCGCCCATCGGCAAAGGTTTCGGCGGCGTGCTGGCGCATGCGGCCAGAGCGAGCACGGCAGCGGCGAGCGCCGCACGGCGTGCAACAAAAATGGGGGTGAGGCGCGTCGTTGAGGTCATGGGTAGCTCCAGAAAAGATGAGCGAACTATTGCGCAGCCGTATGACAAAACTGTGACGAACTCCGTCGCTTCATGGGGCCGCGGCCGCTTGGAACGCCTTCGCCTGCTGCCCAGCGCTGCATAATCATTTGGAATCTCGCAGCGGGCGAGAATCATCGCGCTGAGCGCGCAAATTTGAATCATTTGTTTGGAGGCAAGCATGGGCAAACGGCGGTATTTCGGCACAGACGGGGTGCGGGGCACGGTAGGCCAGGGCAACATCACAGCCGATTTCGCGCTGCGCTTGGCGCATGCGGTGGGCCGCGTGCTGCGCAAATCGGAGTTCAAGCCGACGGTGGTGATCGGCAAAGACACACGGGTGAGCGGCTACATGCTGGAAGCCGCGCTGGTGTCTGGGTTCACGTCGGCAGGTGTTGACGTGACCCTGCTTGGGCCGCTGCCCACGCCCGGCGTGGCCTACCTCACGCGGGCTTTTCGGGCTGATCTCGGCGTGGTGATTTCTGCGAGCCACAACCCGTTTGACGACAACGGCATCAAATTTTTCAGCGCCAAGGGCACCAAGCTCGACGACAACTGGGAGCTGGCAGTGGAAGCCGCGATGGACGAGCCGCCCGCCTGGGTGCCCTCGCGCGAGCTGGGCCGTACCAAGCGGCTGGAAGACGCTGCTGGCCGCTACATCGAGTTTGCCAAGAGCACGTTTGACACCGATTTGAGCCTGAAGGGCCTGCGCATTGTGGTAG
>JAAFHN010000172.1 GCA_013298415.1 Comamonadaceae bacterium | reverse complement strand
GCCCGATCACGATGGAATTCTGGATGGTGCCCGAGCTGCAATACTTCCCGGCCAAGGTGAAAATCACGCTCGACAAGAACGCCTATCTGGAACTGGATGTGGACAGCATCTTGCAGCGCTGAGCGACCTCGGGAAAGCGACTACCTTCCCGCTGAAATCAGCCCAGCTGAGCCATCAGCGCTCTGAGTTTTTGCACCGCTTCTGGCCTGCGGGAATCGATCAACAACTGAACGCCCAGTTCGGCTGCCTTAGCGGCATCCGCAGCTGATTTGCAGCGCTCAATGCGCTCGCAAATCGGGTCTGCCATCGGGCCGATGCCGTCGAGCAGGATGCGCACGGCTTGGCGCTGGAAGCCCTGCAGCGAAAGGCCTGAAGTGTGGGCTTGCGCAGCAGTTGCCGCTGGCGCAGGCGCAGGCGCAGGCGCAGAGCCCACTGGGGTTGCGGCCGGGGTAGGGGTTTGGGCCTGCGGTGCCTCGATCAGGCCCTCATCGGCCAACATGTTCAAGCTCTTTTCAATATCGCCCAATGCGGCGCCAAATCTTTTCAGGTCTGCCACGCTTTTCGCGCCATCGATCATGATGAGCAGGCTGCGCAACTGTGGCGTGAGAAAGCTGCTGCGCTCCTTGAACGCCTGCACGCCGCGCTCGGTCTTCCGATAGGTCCAGGTGTCTAACATGTTGTTCTCCGCAGCTGCCAAGCATTGCACGGGTTGCAAGGGTTGCAAAGGGCAACCGATGCGGGCCTGAATTTAGCGCGTCAGCCTGTCGTCAGGCCCGTGCGTGAGGAGAAAAACCGAGCGCTCAGGGGGTATTTCTCAAGTCCAGCACCCGCTTGGCCTTGCCCATGCTGCGCTCGATGCTGCCAATGTCCAAAACTTGCACATGGGCGCTCGTGCCGATGTAGGTTTTCATCGCATGCTGCACCGCTTGTCCAGCGGCTTTTGCGGCTGCTGAGGAAGCCACGCCACCCGCTGCCACTTCCACTTTCACCGTCAGCGCGTCCATCGGGCCGTCTTTGGCGAGCACGCACTGGTAATGCGCACTGAGTGCGGGCTGCTTCAAGATCAGCTCTTCGATCTGCGAGGGAAACACATTCACGCCGCGCACGATCATCATGTCGTCGCTGCGGCCTGTGATCTTTTGCATGCGGCGCATCGGTCTTGCGGTGCCGGGTAGCAGCTTTGTTAAATCGCGGGTGCGGTAGCGAATGATGGGCAGCGCTTCTTTGGTCAGGCTCGTGAACACCAACTCACCTTGCTCGGTGCCCTTGGCGGGGTCATACGGCAGCACTTCGCCAGTGTCGGGGTGAATGATCTCGGGATAGAAATGGTCTTCCCAAATGGTCGGGCCATCTTTGGTTTCCGCGCACTCGTTGGCCACACCCGGGCCCATCACTTCGCTGAGGCCGTAGATGTCCACCGCGCTGATGTTGAGCCGCTGCTCAATCGACAGCCGCATGTCGTTCGTCCACGGCTCTGCGCCGAAGATGCCGATGCGCAAAGAGGTGCTGCGCGGGTCAATCCCCTGGCGCTCTAGCTCATCGGCAATCGCGAGCATGTAGCTGGGCGTGACCATGATGATGGTGGGCTTGAAATCCATGATGAGCTGCACTTGCCGCTCGGTTTGCCCGCCGCCAAAGGGCACCACTGTGAGGCCCAGCTTCTCCGCCCCGTAGTGCCCGCCCAAGCCGCCCGTGAAAAGCCCGTAGCCATAGCTCACATGCACCATGTCGCCAGGCCGCGCGCCACTCGCTCGAATCGAGCGGGCCACCAGGTTTGACCAGGTGTCGATGTCGTTTTGCGTGTAGCCCACGACCGTTGGCTTGCCGGTCGTGCCGCTCGACGCATGAATGCGCACGCACCGCTCACGCGGCACGGCAAACATGCCAAAGGGATACGCATCCCGCAAATCCGCCTTTGTCGTGAACGGAAATTTGGCCAAGTCTTCGAGCGAGTTGCAGTCAGACGGCAGCACACCCGCCGCATCAAACTTGGCGCGGTACACAGGCGAATGCAGGTAAGCATGTATGAGCGTGGCCTGCAAGCGCTTCAACTGCAAAGCCCGAAGCTCAGCAACAGATGCCTTTTCAATCGGCTCAAGGGGAAAGGTTTTCATGGGTTGTAGGGGGCAAGTAACGCGAAAAACGCCGAAAGCAACAGCCGAAAGCGCTGAAAGCTGCAATTTATAGGTTTTTCTGCCCCACTGTCCTAGTGTTTTCAATATGTAACGCTACATAAACAGGAGCAGCATCCGAGCGCCTGGCCCCACAAAAAAATGGCTGCTTTTTCGCGCTTTTCGGCTGTCCTTTTTCGTGTTTTTCGCGTTACTTCCCCTAAGCCTTCACAGCGCCCACAGCGGCACCGCCCACAGGCCATCGCCAAACGAGAGCGCCTTGTCGCCGTTGTAGAGCAAGAGCCCATTGACAAGGTCTCTGCCTGCCAAAGATTGAAGCCGCCGCAAGCCTTTGAAATCGGCGCTGTGTACGCTGCTGGAGGCCTTTACCTCAATGCCGATCAGCTCGCGCGTGGGCAATTCGAGCACGAAGTCCACCTCCACGCCGTCTTTATCGCGAAAGTGGCTGATCGTCCAGCGCTCATCGCTCGCCCGCACCAGCTTGCGCAACTCTGCGTACACCCAGGTCTCAAGCGTTACGCCAAAGCGTTCGCCATGCGTGTAGAGCATGCTCGCGTCAAAACGCATCAGAGCCGCTTGCAAGCCTGCATCCAAAAAGTACAGCTTGGGCGTGCGCACCAGGCGCTTCAACTCATTGCGGCTCCAGGCGGGCACACGTTGCAGCAAAAAGAGCTGCTCAAAAATGCCGATGTACTTCTCAGCCGTTTTGGCGTTCAAGTTGAGCAGCCCGCCGAGTGCAGCGACGTTCATCAATTGTGCGCATTGCGCTGCGCAGGCGGCCAGCAGCTTGGGCATTTGTGCCAAGTGGTCGATCTGCGCCACATCGCGCACATCGCGCTCCACAAGCGCGTTCACATAAGCGCGCGCCCAAGCCTGGCGGCGCTTTGGATCGGCGCGCCTGCGCATTTCAGGGTAGCCGCCCGCGATCACGTGGCTCGCCCAGGCCAGGCCCCGTGGCAGCACCCAATCTCTGCGCATCACAGGCCAATCTTTGGCGAGTGCCCGCTGCAAAAAATCGCTTGGCTCGCCTTTGAGTTCGCCTTGCGAAAACGGCATCAGCTCAAAGACTTCCATGCGCCCAGCCAAGCTGTCGGCCATTTGCGGCAAGGCCATCACATTGGCCGAGCCGGTGAGCAAAAAGCGGCCGGGGCGGCGGTCTTCGTCCACCACCAGCTTGACCGCAAGCAGCAGCTCGGGCACGCGCTGCACTTCGTCGATCACCGCACACGCCGACTGCCGCGTGGCCTGGCGCACAAAGCCCAGCGGATCGCGCTTCACGACGGCCGCAAGCGCAGGATCGTCCAGCGTGAAGTAGGGCACTGGCGCGTTGGCTGACTCCGCGCTGCTGCTTTGCGCACCACCAAGCTCCCGAGCCAATTGCTTGGCCAGCGTGGTTTTGCCGCATTGGCGCGGACCGTTCAGATACACCACAGGCGTGTCCGCCAACGCGGGCGCCATCGCATCCGCCAAATGCCGCCGCACGTCATCCGCAGGCAGCGGAAACAACCATGGCAAATCGGCGGAGAGATCAGGATCTTCGGGATCCGGCTGAACCGTCATCAAGTCACCGTCCATAACGCATCAAGTAATCGGCCAAAATGTATCATGAATGCGTCCAATCGGCATTTTGGCAGCCGATGTAACGCGAAAAACACGAAAAAGAACAGCCGAAAAGCGCTGAAAGCTGAAATTTTTAGCTTTTTAGCACCTCTGTCCCAGTATTTGCTACATCTATAGCTATATAAATAGAAGCAGCATCCGAGCACGACACCCCATCATTTCAAGGCTGTTTTTTCGCGCTTTTCGGCTGTCCCTTTCAGCGTTTTTCGCGTAACGGCTGCTCCGGCTGTCCCGGCTGCCCCAGCACAGTCCGCCCCGCCAGCACCGCCGATTTGCCGCGAAAGAGCGCCACCACTTCCCCGCGCTGGTTCGTCACCCGCATGTCGTACACGCCATGCCTGCCTTGCAGCACTTGCTCCACGCCCAGGCATGTGAGCACATCGCCTTCCACAGCCGACTTCAAAAACTCAATCTGAGCAGATGCGGCCACCGCCACTTGGTTGCGCGAATTGCAGGCAAATGCGAATGTGCTGTCGGCCAGCGTGAAGATGAAGCCGCCGTGGCAAATCTGGTGACCGTTCAAGTGCCTAGGCGTCACAGCCATGCGCATCTCTGCCAGCCCGGCTTCGCAGCGCAGCAGCTCCATCCCCATCGTTTCTCTGCTCGCCACGTCAGCAGCAAACATGTGGGCGGCAACGGCCGCTGGTGTGGGTTGAGTCACGGCAGCTCCATCATTGGCCTTTGAAGACCGCAGGCCGCTTTTCTAAGAACGCCTGCACGCCTTCGATGTAGTCGTGCGTGTAGCCGAGGGCGGCTTGGGCGTCGCGTTCGGCGTCCAGCTGAGCGTCAAAACTCCGCATTTCGCCTTCCAATAACAGTTTTCTGGCCTCAACCAAGGCCCTTGTCGGCATGTTTGCTTGTTTTGTTGCTAGCAAAAGTGCAGCAGCCAGTGGGTCTTCGGCCACATCCCAAATCAAGCCCATGGCCTTGGCATCTGCTGCCATGAGCTTGTCGCCGGTGATGGCCAAGCCGAGTGCGCGCGCCATGCCCACGCGGCGCGGCAAAAGCCAAGTGCTGGCCGTATCGGGGATCAGGCCGATCTTAGAAAAGGCTTGGATGAAGCTCGCACCGGGCGCAGCAATCGCCATGTCGCAGAGCATCACGAAACTCATGCCTGCGCCTGCGGCCACGCCGTTCACCGCGCAAAAGGTGGGAAAGCGCAAATTCACCAAGCGCCGGGCCGTGCGGTTGAAGTTTTGCTCAATCGTCACCTCGGGGTTGGCGCGCTTCATCAAATCTGGGCCTGGCGTGAAATCAAAGGCCGCCAAATCCGCCCCCGCGCAAAAGCCGCGCCCCGCGCCGGTGAACACAGTAGCGCGCACCGACTCATCGGCCTCCAGCGCATCGAGAGCCGCCCACAGCGCGCGGTGCATCTCGGGCGTGAAGCTGTTGAGCGCTTGCGGGCGATTGAGGGTGACAAGGCCGACGCGGGCAGAGCCTTCGCCTTGGATCTCGTAGAGAACGGGGGCTTGTGAGGTTTGCTGAGCTTGCATGATGGGTAACCTGGGCGCTTGGTTGAAAATGTTGCTTGCATGTTATCCAAGGCCGCTGCCAGGCGTCTGGACGCAAACCCACAAGCAACCCCCAAGGAAAGCCCCATGAGCACCGAATTCATCACCACCCGCGTGGAGGCCGAGAAAGTCGGCATCGTTACCTTGAATCGCCCCAAGCAGCTGAACGCGCTCAACGGCCAACTGATGGACGAGCTGGGCGCAGCGCTTTTGGCTTGGGACGCAGACCCAGCCATTGGCTGCATGGTCATCACCGGCAGCGAAAAGGCCTTCGCCGCCGGGGCCGACATCGGTGCGATGGCCAGCTACAGCTTTGCCGATGTATACAAGGGCGACTACATCACCCGCAACTGGGAAACCATTCGCAAAGTGCGCAAACCCGTGATCGCTGCCGTGAGCGGCTTTGCCCTCGGCGGCGGCTGCGAGCTGGCGATGATGTGTGACTTCATCATTGCGGCCGACAACGCCAAATTTGGCCAACCCGAGATCAAGCTAGGCATCATTCCAGGCGCAGGCGGCACGCAGCGCCTGCCCCGAGCTGTGAGCAAAAGCAAAGCGATGGACATGTGCTTAACCGGCCGGATGATGGACGCCGCCGAAGCCGAACGCGCAGGCTTGGCCAGCCGCGTGGTGCCGCTTGAAAAGCTGATGGACGAAACCCTAGGCGCAGCGCTGCAAATCTGTGATTTCAGCCAAATCGCCGTGATGGCCGCCAAAGAAAGCATCAACCGCGCCTACGAAAGCGGTTTGAGCGACGGCATCATGTTCGAACGCCGCATGTTCCACGCGCTCTTTGCCACAGCCGATCAAAAAGAAGGCATGGACGCTTTTGTGAACAAGCGCAAGGCCGCGTTCACGCACCAGTAGCGCTGGGCGAATCACAGCACGGCGCGCGCCAGAGTAATCCACCATG
>JAAFHN010000446.1 GCA_013298415.1 Comamonadaceae bacterium | reverse complement strand
GCGGTGGGGCCGCTGGCCAATGGCTTGCAGCGGCGCTCAGCGGGGGCATGCTGGCTGCAGCACTGGTGGGCGCACTCATGTGGCGCGCCAAAGCGCAAATGCCAGCAGCCACGACGGCACGGCTTGCCGAGCTGCAATCGCGCATTCGACCCCACTTTCTCTTCAACGCGCTCAACAGCGCGATTTCGCTGGTACGCGACGACCCTCAGCGTGCGGAGCGCGTGCTCGAAGACTTGAGCGATGTGTTTCGCCAGGCGCTCGCGCAAAGCCGCGCGCATGTGAGCTTGGCCGAAGAGCTGGATGTGGCACGCGCTTACCTGGGCGTGGAGCAAATTCGATTTGGCGAGCGCATGAAGGTTGAGTGGGCGCTTGACCCGCTGGCCAACGACGCACGGGTGCCGCCGCTGATCTTGCAGCCGCTTGTGGAAAACGCGGTGAAGCATGGTGTGGAGCGGCAAACCGAGGCCACCTACATCAAGGTCACCACGCAGCGGCGCGGCACCCGCGTGGTGGTGCGCGTGACGAACACCCTGCCCCAAGCGGCGAGTGCCAGCGTGGGCAGCAAAGGCCACGGCATGGCGCTGGCCAATGTGCAAGACCGGCTCGCGCTGCTGCACGATGTACACGCCAGCTTTCGCGCCGAGGCTTCACAAGGTCTTTTTCAAGCGCGCATGGAGTTTCCCGCGCCATGAAGATGCTGCGCTGCCTGCTGGTAGACGACGAGCCGCTCGCGCGCCAACGCATGGCGCGCTTGCTCGCTGAGATCGCCGAGCCGCGCTGCGAAGTGGTGGCCAGCGCCGGCAACGCCGTGGAGGCCATGGGCGCCTTGCAGCAACAAGCCGCCGACGTGGTGTTTTTGGACATCCACATGCCAGGCCTTGACGGCTTGGCGTTTGCCAAAAAGCTCGGTGAGATGGGGCAGAGCGCGGCCATCGTTTTCGTGACCGCGCACGCTGAGCATGCCGTCGATGCGTTTGCCCTGCATGCGGCTGATTATTTGACCAAGCCCGTGAAGGCTCAGCGTTTGCAAGACTGCGTGGATCGGATTGCTGCGCGTCCTGCGGCTTCGCCCTCGGCGTCGGTTTCGTCGACCGGGCCTGCGACGTCTGGCACCGCCGTGCTGATCCAAGACCCCCGCAAAAGCTACTTGCTCGATTTGCGCGATGCCGTTGTATTGCGTGCGGAGCTGAAATACGTGAGCGCGATTACCGTTGCGAATGGCCTTGCCAGCACCCACGTGTTGAGCCAAAGCCTCGCTGAGATCGAGCACACCTGGCCCACGCTTTTTGTGCGCACCCATCGGAACACGCTTGTGCAAAAACGCGCGCTGCTCGGCATTGCACGCGCCGCAGTGCCCAGCTTGGATGCGGAAGACGCGGGACAGGAGGCATGGGTCGCACGGATCCAGGGCTTGGCAGAGCACCTGCCGATTTCACGCCGCCAACTCCCCGCAGTGCGCCAGGCCTTGCGCGACTTGGGGCTTTGAACTTGCGGGCCTAGGCGAGGTAGCCGAAGCGTCGCAGGAAAGCCAGCAGTGAATCGGCCAGATGCTTGGGCATCTCGAAATCTGCTCGATGGCCTCGGCCAAACTCGATTTGGATGGCGTCGATGCCCGTGGTTTGGTGGCTGCCGTAGGTCGCGACGGTGTAGCCGCCAGCAAAACGAGGGTCTTCTCGCAGGTCAATGGCCTGAGCGCTCGCATCGGCGTGAGTCGCCGGAAACACCCGATATCCCCGCGCGTCTAACTCGCCCATCAAACTCTGCGGCCCAGCCACGGCCATCGCCCCATGCTGCGCCCGCAGCGCTTTCACGGTGAGGCCAGCGCGGGTGCCGCGAAAGGTGGTTTGCGCCTCTGCGCCTTGGCCGTGCACATCAACCAGGAGCGCACCTCGCGGGAAGCGCGCTTTCAGCTCGGCCACATGGCGCGCAACCGTGTCGTGATACATCCGGTAAGCGGGCTCGGCCTTCGGCGATTCAAACGCTTCCTCGGCCGCGCGGTTCACGTCCACGAAAGGCCGGGCCACGTTGAACATCACCAAGTACGGTCGCTTTCCGGTGCGCTGGTGCAGCTGCTCCACCGTGCGCTGCGCCAGGTTTTGCGTCAGCGTGTCGCGCACAAAAGTGCCTTGATCGCGACGCGCCACACCAAAGATCGAGCGATCTCCGTCGTGTGGCACGGTCAAGATGAGCGGCAGCTCTCCAGGATGCGACGTGATCCAAGCTTCTTCTGCCCGCGCGCCCTGTGCAGCCATGAACCCACCACATCCGAGCGCCGAGAGGGCCGAAAGGGCCTGGACAGCCTCGCGCCGTCGCATTTGGGGCAAATTTGAAGTCATTTCAGCTCTTTGCCCCTGAATTGGTTGATACGGACGCTACTAAATACATAGCATTTCTCACCGTGTCACAGAGGATACCGCGCAGCATTTCCAGCGGCCATCCACCCGTCAAAATCCGTTTTGCTCTGCGCATCGGTGGGTGGGTACAGGCCCAATATGCTGCGACCTTGCCGCTGCACCATTTCGGTCACGAAGTCCTCAAACGCGGTCATGTGCACGGCTTCTTGGGCAATCTCATCGGCGATGCCCTGCGGGATCACCACCACGCCTTCTTTGTCGCCCACCAACACGTCGCCCGGCCACACGGCCACGTCGCCGCAGCCAATCGGCACATTGATGTCGAGTGCTTGGTGGTGGGTGAGGTTGGTGGGGGCGCTGGGGCGCTGGTGGTAGCTTGGAAACGGGAGCGCCGCAATCTCGGGAGAGTCTCGAAAACCGCCGTCGGTGACCACGCCTGCTGCGCCGCGCACCATGAGGCGCGAGATGAGGATGGAGCCCGCCGATGCGGCCCGTGCGTCTTTGCGACTGTCGAACACCATCACCGATCCTGGCGGACAAGTTTCTACCGCTACGCGTTGCGGGTGGGCGCGGTCTTGAAACACGCTGATGGGGTTCAAGTCTTCCCGCGCAGGGATGTAGCGCAGCGTGAACGCAGGGCCGACCATGTTGGGCAAGTTGGCATTCAGTGGCCGCACGTCTTGGATGAACTGATTGCGCAAACCGCGTTTGAAAAGCGCTGTGCACAAGGTGGCGCAGCTAACGGCCATGA
>JAAFHN010000414.1 GCA_013298415.1 Comamonadaceae bacterium | reverse complement strand
CGTGGCACATGCCTTGCACTTGGTAGCCCCATCCCGGCACTTCCGGGCGCGAACAACAGGATATCCATGACCTTCAATGAATTGCTCGTTTTGAAGTGGGTACACATCGTGGCGATGGTGTACTGGCTGGGCGGAGAGTGGGGTGTGTTCCAAACCTCCTACAACGTGGTGAACCACAAGCTGCCCTTTGATGAGCGCAAGCGCCACATGGAGACGGCCTATCGCATCGACATCTTGGCCCGCACCGGCATCATTTTGCTGCTGCCACTCGGCCTGCACATGGGCCATTTGTGGGGCTTGCAGCCACTCGGTGGCGCATGGCTGGTGGGCATGTGGCTTTTCTACGCGGGCTGGCTCAGCCTTTGCTGGATGGCGTTTTTCGCCCGCGAAACCGACAAAGGCATTCGCTACACGATGATCGACGAGAAGATCCGCTTCGTGGTGATTCCGCTCTTGATCTTGGTGTCGATCGCTTCGCTGCTCGGCCACGGCCCGCTGGTCGCGGGCGAAGGTCAGAAGTGGTATGCCTCCAAGATGCTGCTCTTCTCAGGCACGCTCATCATTGGCCTGAAGCTGCGCTTCATCATGCGCGAGTGGACTGCGATGTTCCGCATCCTGGCAACAGGTCCAAATTCTGAGGTGGAAGCCAAACTTGAAACCTCGATTGCGTTCGGTCGCAAGATTGCCTACCTCTACTGGGTAACCATCTTGACCGTTGCCTACCTTGGCGTGGCGAAGCCTTTCTAAGCCCGGCACCGTGACCGCGCCCGCCATCAAGCCCTACCAGGCACTCGCCCTGCAAGCCGCCTGCTATGCGGTGAACCGCTGCGCAACGGTGGAAGAAACCCGCGAACGCATGATGGCCAACATCGAGCGCATCCACCGCCAGGTGCTGGGCAGCAAGGGCTTCATCGGGCCTGATTTGAAGCTGGTGGTGGCTCCCGAGTACTTTTTGACGAGCTATCCGCTGGGCGAGACGCTCCCAAGCTGGGCCGCCAAAGCCGCAATCGCGCCCGATGGCCCCGAATATGCACGCCTCGGCGACATGTGCCGCGATGCGTGCATCTACTTCAGCGGCAATGTGTACGAAACCGACCCGCACTTTCCGGGCCTGTACTTCCAGTGCAGCTTTGTGATCGATGACAAGGGCCAAACCATCTTGCGCTATCGGCGCTTGGTCTCGATGTTTGCGCCCACGCCGCATGACTTGTGGGATCGGTATTTGGAAATTTACGGGCTAGACGGCGTGTTTCCAGTGGCCGACACGCCGCTGGGCCGTCTGGCCTGCATCGCGTCTGAAGAAATCCTGTACCCCGAAATCGCTCGCAGCTTGGCCCTGCGCGGGGCCGAGGTGTTTTTGCACTCTTCAAGCGAGGTGTGCAGCCCGCGCCTCACACCTAAGGATGTGGGCAAACGCGCCCGCGCTTATGAGAACTGCGCGTGGCTGATTTCCGCCAATTCAGGCGGCATTCGCGACAGCGACATGCCCGAGAACTCAGCCGATGGCATGAGCAAGATCGTGGACTACCTGGGCGAAGTGCGGGTTGAGGCGGGGATGGGAGAGAGCATGGTCGCCAACTTCAGCATCGACATTGAGGCCCTGCGCCGCGCTCGCAAAAAGCCCGGTATGGGCAATGTGCTCGCTCGCCAGCGTTTGGAGCTTTTTGCCGCCACCTATGCGGGCAGCATCTACCCAGCCAACAACATGCTGGATGCCGATGGCAAACCAACCGTGCCCGACCGCGCGCACTTCATGGCCATGCAAAAGCAAAGTATTGGCAACCTGGTCGCGCACGGCGTGTTGAGCGGGGATTGAGTGAACACCACCTTGCACGACGCTCTACCGACCGTTCGGGCTGAGGTATCGAAGCCCAAGGCGATGCCCTTCGATACCTCAGGGCGAACGGCGTGGCTTGCCGCTCCGGGCTCCCAAGTCCGCAGGCCCATCGTCCAAAGAACGACAGCATGATGATTCCCACACGCAACCCGCGCACGGGGCAAATCGACGGCGAGCTGCGCGTTTGGCAGGCCCACGAGGTGCGCGCCAGGGCCTTAGCCCTGCGCAGCGCGCAGGCGGCTTGGCTTGCGGAGGGCGTGGATGCGCGCTGCGAAGTGCTCACGCTGTGGGCAGATGCGCTGCAGGCGGCCCGCAGTGAGCTGATCGACGTGCTGCTGGCCGATACAGGCCGCTTCCATGAGTCTGTGATCGAGGTCGATTCCAGCATCGGCGCGATCCGCCGATGGTGCGGTCAAGCGCCTGCCTTGCTCGCAAAGCCCGAGCCGCGCAAGGCTGCCATTCCCTTCATCGCCGTGCAGCAGCAAGTGCAGCCCTATGCGCTGGTGGGCATCATCAGCCCGTGGAATTTCCCGCTCTTGCTCTCGCTGATTGACGCAACGCCCGCCCTGCTAGCAGGCTGCGCGGTGCTCATCAAACCGTCTGAAATCACCTCGCGCTTTGTGGCTGTGGTGGAGCGCACGCTGCAAGCCGTGCCCGCGCTGCAAGGCGTGCTCGGCCTCGTTGCCGGCCCAGGCAGCACGGGCGGCGCGGTGGTGGACGCGGTGGATCTGCTCTGCTTCACTGGCAGCGTGGCCACGGGCCGCAAAGTGGGTGTGCAGGCCGCGCAAAACTTCATCCCCGCGCATTTGGAGCTGGGCGGCAAAGACGCTGTACTCGTGTTCGAGTCAGCCAACATCCCCAGAGCCGCCCGAGCGATTTGCTGGGCTTCGATGGTGAATGCAGGGCAAAGCTGTATGTCGCTAGAGCGCTGCTATGTGCAGGCAGATGTGTTTGATGCCTTTTGCACGGCGCTGGTCGAAGAAGTCTCAGCGCTCAAGTTTTGCCACCCCGATCCGCAACAAGGCCACATCGGCCCGATCATTTCTGAAGCCCAAGCCGCCGTGATCCAGCGCCACTTTGACGACGCGTTTGCCAAGGGCGCAACCGCACTGACTGGTGGAAAAATACAGCAGCTTGGCGGCGGCCTCTGGTGCGAACCCACCGTGCTCGTAAACGCCACGCCAGACATGCAAATCGTCGCCGAGGAAACCTTCGCCCCGGTGCTGCCGCTGATGCGCTTCAGCACTGAGGCCGAAGCAATTCACCTGGCCAACGATTCCAAATTTGGCCTCAGCGCCGCCGTGTTCTCCAGCGATGAAGCCCAAGCCCACCGAGTCGCCAGCCAGTTGCAAGCGGGCGCAATTTCCATCAACGACGCCTCGCTCACCGCCCTCGTTCACGACGGCGCCAAACAAAGCTTCAAATTCAGCGGCCTAGGCGGCTCCAGAATGGGCAGCGCA
>JAAFHN010000380.1 GCA_013298415.1 Comamonadaceae bacterium | reverse complement strand
CTGGATCGCAAAGCCCACGTCTCCCGTTTTGTTGCCGGGCTTGATTTGCTCAATGCCCTTCCACATTGCGTCAAACGTGACTTGACAGAGGCGTTTGGCTTGGATGCTGGTCTCCCCGATCAAAAACATGCGGCTGTTGTCGCCATGCCAGCCTTGGTGGATCACCGTCACGTCCACGTTCAAGATGTCGCCTTTTTTGAGCGGCTTGGTATTGGGAATTCCGTGGCACACCACATTGTTGAGGCTCGTACACAGGCTGGCGGGGTAAGGCGGGTAGCCTTGCGGCCCATAGCCCAAAGTGGCAGGGGTCGTCCCCTGCACCCGAGTCATGTAATCATGGCCCAGGCGGTCGATTTCGGCGGTGGTCACGCCAGCGCGAATGTGGGGGGTGAGGTAGTCCAGCACCTCCGAAGCCAGGCGACCGGCTTCTCGCATGTGAGCGATCCCGGCAGCGTCTTTGATCACGATTGACATGCCGGGATTATCCCAAATCGCCTTCAGCCGGATTGGAGGGCGCGGGATGTGTCGCGCACCACGAGGGTTGCCTTGAGTTGCTTAGAGGCTGCCACCTCTCCTCGGGTGAGCTGCTCCAACGCAGCGACGATCTCCCGCGCGGCCAAGTCAATGGGCTGGTGAACGGTGGTCAGCGCTGGATGAATGTGGCGGGCAATCATCACGTCGTCAAACCCCACCACCGGCACATCTTGCGGCACTTGCTGGCCCGCTTGCATCAGCAAATTCGTAGCCGTGATCCCGAGCAAGTCCGAGCAGGCAAACACCCCATCGAAGCCGCCGCGCGCAATCCGCCGTTCGATGCGCGAGCGCGCCGCGTCCACTGCAAAAGGCACGTCCAGCACCAAGCGATCATCCACCGCGATGCCATGGCGCGCGAGCACGGCCTCATGCCCTTTGAGTCTTCTGGCCACCTCGGGAAGTTGCGGATCGCCCAGAAAGAGGATGCGCTTGCAGCCCTGCGCAAGCAGGTGCGCGGTTGCTTCCCGGCCACCGCCTTCGTTGTCGCTGCCGATGCTGCAATAGCTTTGTCCTTCCAACTGAGCGCCCCATACCACAAGCGGCAAGCCGCGCAGGGCCATGCGGTTGAGCTGCTCGTGCCGATGCCACTGGCCGATCACGATCAGCCCGATGACCCGGCCACTGTCAAACAACTGGGCGCAGCTCTCCAATTGGTCGGAATCCACGCGCGAGAGCAGCACATCGAAGTGCAAATCGGTCAGCTCATCCGCGATCGCGCCCACCATCGAGAGGAAGAACGGATCGGTGAGGTGCTGCCGGGAAGCGGCATCGAACGGCACCACCAGGCCAACCGTGCGGTTGTGTTGCAAGCGCAGGTTTTGCGCTCGCACGTTGATCGCGTAATTCAGCGACGCCGCGATGGCGCGCACACGATTCCGCGTTTCTTCGCTGATGAGGGCGCTTCCGGCAAGTGCTCGAGAAACAGTTGCAACCGACACGCCGGCCAAGCGCGCCACATCCGCCATCTGCGCGCGCTGGCTTGCAGCGTGGCCAGCTGTGATGACGGCACCTGGCGCGGCTGACTGCTTGGCACGGGACTCAGCTTTCGACATCGGCATCAGAACTCGCAATAGAGAAAAAAGTATTCATTTGCAATGCATCTGTCGCATGGCTTGCAATCGCATGCAATTTTGCTTGTTGTTTTTTGCATTTTCATTGGGAAAAACGATGATGCAATCGTTTGCATGATTTGAATTTCGATCACTACACTTGCGCCACCCATTCCACCGGAGAACCTGGATGACCTCACATCGCTTGAACCCCACCCCGCTTGCCCTGGCCGCTGCCCTAGCCTTGGCATCCTTTGATGCCAGCGCACAGCAAGCGCCCGCCGCCAATTCTTCAGCGCAAGGCAACGCCGAAGACAGCAAAGCCAAAAGCGAAGACGGCCTGAAGCTGGACCGGATCGTGATCACCGGCACGAGTACGGCACGCACCAAGATGAAGCAAAGCGTGTCGGTGAGCACGATGGACGGCGATCAAATCCAAAATTCAGGTGCACAAAGCGCAACCGAGTTGCTGCGCGCGATTCCCGGCTTGCGTGCCGAATCGTCTGGCGGTGAAGGCAATGCCAACATGACGGTGCGCGGTGCCCCGATCTCAGCAGGCGGCTCCCGCTATGTGCAGATTCAAGAAGACGGCCTGCCCCTGATTCTGGTAGGCGACATTTCCTTTGCCACGGCGGATCAATTCCTGCGCGCCGATGGCATGACCGACAGCGTGCAAGTCGTTCGCGGCGGCTCGGCCTCCACGCTCGCCACCAATTCTCCCGCTGGCATCGTGAACTTCCTCACCAAAACTGGCCGCACGCCCGGAGGCTCGGTGGGCCTCACCACCGGTTTGGATCACAAGCAATTGCGCGCCGACTTTGACTATGCCTTGAAGCTCAACGACCAGACCCGCCTGCAGTTCGGCGGCTTTATGCGCCAAGGCCAGGGCACGCGCAACACCGATGTCACGCTCGAGAACGGCGGCCAGTTCCGCGCCAACCTCACGCATGAATTCAAGAGCGGCTATGTGCGCCTGAACTTCAAATCCCTGGAGGACCGCACACCCACCTACTTGCCAGTGCCGGTGCGCCTGGTGGGCAACGACATCCAGCAAATCGCTGGCATTGATCCGCGCAACGCGTTTTTCATCAATTCCAAGTTTTCCAACGACCAAGTTCGCGGTCGCGACGGCACTTTGCTCAACACCAATCCGCAAGACGGCTTGCGCGTGAGCAACACATCCTTCGGCGTGGAAGCCAAGTTTGATTTAGGCCAGGGCTTCTCGCTTGAGCAACGGTTCCGCAACTCAGAAATTTCAGGTCGCTTCACGGGTGCCTTCCCGGCGGGCTCGCAACAGCCGGCATTTGCCACCGTCACGCCGCAGTACTTCTCCATGCATTTGTTCAACACCTCGTTGGACGACATGGGCAACACCATGAGCGAAACCCGCATTTCCAAGTCCATCGACATGGGCGCGGGCGCGAAGCTCACCGCAGTGGGCGGCCTCTTCTGGGGCAAGCAAAACATCGCAGAAACCTGGTACTGGAACCGCTACAACGTGCAACTCACGGGCGACGGCGCAGCCATCGTGAACAACCTGGGACAAGCCACGGCCAACCCCACCGGCCCGGCCACCCAAACCTGGGGCGGCTGCTGCGTGCGCTCCATCGACGTGACGATCAACGCACGCGCACCCTTTGCCGCCCTCACCTATGAGGCGGGCCCATTGGCAATCGACGCAAGCATCCGCCGCGACTCGCAAACCACAAGCGGTCATCAGCAGTTTGACAACAACCCCAACGCCGCTGGCGACTGGGCAGGCTGGAACGTGGCTGGCCGCGATCCTGTGAACTACTCAGCAAGCGCGAGCTCTTATTCCTTCGGCGGTAACTACGAATTCAGCCGCAACATGGCCAGCTTTGCGCGCTACAGCAAGGGCTCTTCATGGGCATCGCCTGATCGCACAATTTGGGATGCAGCAGTGGCTTCCGGCCGCACGCCCTACCCCGTGAACGAGCTCAAGCAGTTTGAAGCAGGCTTGAAA
>JAAFHN010000263.1 GCA_013298415.1 Comamonadaceae bacterium | reverse complement strand
CGACGCAATCGCAGTCAGTGAGGCGTTGCGCTGTTGAGTCCGTTTCGTCGGCTGATGGAGACGCAGGTCACCGATTTCCAACCCGCCAAGGTTCGCACGCCATCGGCAGCTGAAAATCAGCCCTCGGCAGTGCGCCGGGAATGTCTTGCTGATCAGCCCAAGGCATGGTCAACAAGAAAAGTCTGTCGAGGTTTTTCACAAGCCAAGTGGGACGGAAAGTCTTGCGGGCGCAGGTCGTGGGCTATCGGTGCGATGCCCTAGCATTCATTGCGTTTTTGCTATCGTTTTGTTGGATTTCGAGAAGTGTGAAGGTGCGGCGCTCTCAAATCCGTGTGCAGACCAGTTGCCGCTCAAACCTCGCGTTGGGCCTGTGGTCGCCGCGAACGACGCGCGTGGCGGACCAGTCCTTGCGTTGTTTGCGCAGCAGCAGTATCAAGACGCTGCAGCTTGATCGCTGACCGCAGTTGTGATGGGGTGTGTCTTGACTCGCAGGGTCTAGGCCGATTCGAGGATTTCGCTCACCTGCACCTTGAGCGCCGGTAGCAGTTGCTCTGCGAACCAGGGGTTTTGCATCAGCCAGCGGTTGTTTTTGGGGCTTGGGTGCGGAAGAGGAACGACGCCAGGCCAATGTTCACGCCAGGCCTTCACCACCTCAGTCACCGACGAACCCGCCTGCGGAAGATGGTGGGCCTGCGCATACTGGCCGATCACCAAAGTCAGCCGAAGATGGGTCAGGTGCCCCAGCAGTTCACTTCGCCAAGCCGGGGCGCATTCTGGCCGGGGCGGCAAGTCGCCCGACGTGCCGGTGCCGGGAAAGCAAAAACCCATCGGCAGGATGGCTACCTGGCGTTCGTCGTAGAAGGTTTCTGCTGTCAGACCCAGCTAGTCTCGCAAACGATCCCCACTTGCATCCTGAAAGGGCACGCCAGACTCGTGCACCTTGCGGCCCCGTGCTTGGCCAGGGATGAGAATTCGCGCGGCCCCATGGCACTGGAGCACGGGCCGCGGCCCGCAGGGCAGCGCGGCAGCGCAGAGTTGGCAGGCGCGAACGTCTCGAAGCAGTGTGGGGAGTGTGCGCATGGTTGAGAGAGCCGCCCGGGGCGGAATTTTTGATCAACAAGCATAGCGCTCGGCCTGCGCCCGGCCGGGGCGGGGAGCCGGGCGGGCAGCTTTAAACGTGGTCGGATGACGGTTCAGTACACGCCCGCGAGGCCCCGGACGGCCATCAGGCGCAATCCCGACCCGATTTGACGACAAAACTGCTCACTGTCCATGAATTGATTGCCTTTGTTGCTAGCTTTTTTTGAGTAACGCGACCGCAACGTCTGCTGCAAGACCGACTCGCCCCACTGGCTCTGGCGCAACTTGGTCTGGTCGATGGCGCTGCAAAGCTCCGAACTTGGCGCAAATCTGTGGCACAATACGTTCATAAGATTAAACATATCGTCATGTCAGCCACTTTTAAACTCGAAACCAGCGCTCAGCCGCAGCCGGAAGTCACGCTCGATGACGTGCTGGCCAGCTTTCGGGCGAGTGCGCCGATTTTTTTGGCGCTCGGCGATTTGTTTCGGCAAGACATCGTGATGCTGCTGGCCCAGCATGAGCGGCTGAACGTGACGCAGATCACCGAAAACATCGCGCTCTCGCGGCCTGCCGTGTCGCACCACTTGAAGGTGCTGCTGCAAGCGGGCCTGGTGCAGATGGAGCGTGTGTCTCGCGAGAATTTTTACTCGCTCACCGTAGAGCCAGGCTTGAAGCAACTGCGCGAGCTGGTGGAACGTGCGGAGGTGTCCTGCCTGTAGATCACACCCACGGCGTTCCGCCCACCAACCCCGAAACTCCAACCCCAGCGCGTCCAAGCGCATTTTTCAACCCCAATCAGTCGATCAGATTAAACCTTTCAACAGATAGAGCATCCCATGACCAACCCATCCAAAACCCAACGCACCATTCTCATCACCGGCGCTTCCGGCGGCATCGGCGAAGCGCTTGCCCACGAATTTGCCAAGGGCGGCGCGCACCTGGTGCTGGCCGCACGCAGCTTGCCCAAGCTGCAGGCACTCGCCCGTACCCTTGAGCAGCAGCACGGCATCCAAGCCACCGCGATCCAGGCCGATTTGGAGGCCGCTGACGGCGCGCAGCGCCTCTTCGATGCCGTCGAAGCCCAAGGCATCACGGTCACCGGCCTCGTGAACAACGCGGGCTATGGGCTCTTTGGCGAGTTCACCGATTCCGCCCTTGCGCCAGAGCTCGCCATGATGCAGCTCAACATGACGAGCCTGGTTGCACTCACCAAGCTCTTCATGCCCGATCTGCGCCAAAACCGAGGCCAGTTGCTCAACGTCGCTTCTTCAGCCGCCTTCCAGCCTGGCCCCTACATGGCGATTTACTACGCCACCAAGGCTTTTGTGCTGAGCTTTACTGAAGCCATTGCCGAGGAGCTGGGCAGCGAGGTGCGGGTGATGGCGCTTTGCCCTGGGCCGACGGCCTCTGGATTTCAAGACAAAGCCGCGATGCACGACTCAGCCCTGGTGAAAGGCAAGCGCTTGCCCACTGCGCAAGAAGTGGCGGCCTCAGCCTACCGCGCGCTGCACGGCGGCCAGCGCGTGCACATCCCCGGTGCGATGAACTGGCTGATGGCGCAATCGGTGCGCTTCACGCCCCGCCGCATGGTGACCTGGCTCGTGGCTCAGATGAGCAAGCCGGTTGGCGCTTGAGCTGATCGCGCACACGAAAGGACCACCATGAAGCTCTGGATCAAACGCATCGGCCTCGCCCTTGCGGGCTTGCTCGCGCTGCTGGGCATCGCGCTGGTGTGGCTCTACGCCGCGCACGGTCGCGCCCTGCCCTATCCCGACACTCGCACACCGCCGCTCTTGCCGAGTGCCGCGCTGGAGCGGGTGGTAGCGCTCGACTTTCCGCTGGGCAACGTGGCCGCAGCGCCCAGCGGCCGCGTGTTTTTCAACACACACCCTTTTGCGCAAGCCCAGCGCTTTTCGCCCGCCACGCTTTTTGAGCTGAAAGACGGCAAACCTGAGCCATACCCCAGCCTTGCGCACCAGGCCAAGCTGCAAGGCGTGTTTGGCATGACCGTGGACCAGCAAAACCGCCTGTGGGTGATTGAGCCGCGCGGCTTGGATCACAAACGCTCTCGCCTCACCGCCTTTGACCTGAACACGAACCAAGTGGCGTTTGAGCACTGGTTTGCGCCCGATGAGGCCCAGTTCGTGCAAGACCTGCGCGTGTCGCCCGACGGCACGACGGTCTTCATCGCCGACACAGGCCTTTTTCGCTTTACCAAAGCCTCGTTGATCGTTTTTGATGTGGCCAGCAAATCGCACCACAGCCTTCTGCAAACCGCCCCAAGCGCCCAGCCGCAAAACTGGATGACGCAGCGCTTTGACGGCAAGCCGCACACGCTCGGCTTTGGGCTGGTGGCGTTTGTGGTGGGATTGGACGGCATCGAACTCAGCAAAGACGGCGCGTGGCTCTACTTCGCCGCGATGAACCACGACAGCGCATTTCGCGTGCCGACCACTGCGCTCAAAGACAAGTCGCTCTCAGCGGCTGCGCTGAACGCCAAAATTGAACGCGTGGGCCCGAAGCCACTGAGCGACGGCATCACGCTCGATGCGCAGGGGCGATTGCTGCTCACCGACATCGAACACGGTGCGATCGCGCGCCTGACTCCTGCTGTCGGAACCGGTGCCGCCAAGCTGGAAACCTTGGTTGCCAACCCCAGCGTGCGCTGGTCAGACGGCATCACGCTCGGCCCAGACGGCAGCATTTGGCTCACCGACAGCGCGATCCCCGCCTACATCGACCAGCTTGCGATGCCTCCCACGCGCGAGGCCCTGCGCTCAGCGGCTCCCTACGGCCTCTACCGCATCAAAGCGCAATGATTCCGAGTTTTTTGCAGGCATTGTCCAATTGAAATAATGGTTTGATGCTTCATTTTTGATAGCATTTTCAGCCCAACAGATTTCTGGCACCGCCGCGGCGTGCAATACCCTCGGCAATGAAAAAGGCCCGTCTCTGCGGGCCTTTTTTCTGGTGCGGTGTAGCAGGACTACTTTGCCGTCCCAGTCACCACCACTTCCACGCGACGATTCGGCAGCAAGCATTCCTGCAGCTCCACGGTCGAACGGAATTTTTGCTGAGTACAGGCTTCGATTTGCACGGTATCGGCCTTGAAGCTGGTGAGCATCAAGTTGGCGGGCACCCCGTTGCTCACCATGTACTCGCGGATGGTGTTGACCCGATCGCTGGAAAGCACTTGGTTGTAGTCGGCTTTGCCGGTGCTGTTGAGCCGGTCTGCGTGGCCGATCAGATCGATCTTGACCACGTTCACCGTGCCACTCTTCACGCGAGCGATCAGTGCGTCCAACTGGTCTTTCGTGTAGCCCCGCACATTGGGCATGTCGCGCTTGTCAAAATTGAAGAGCACGTTGGCCGCGATGCTGACAGGTATCACCGGCGGCGGCGGCGCTACGACGCGCGGCGCCACAGGCGGGGGTGGAGCAACTACCACAGGCGGCGGTGGGGGCGGCGGCGGCGCGGGAGGGGGTGGCGGTGGGATGCAAGCCTCTGCCGCGCGCTGCGCTTCGCCAATCAGGTCTTCCGCGATTTGCACATAGGGCTTGGCATGGCGCCACTGCTGTTGGTTGAACTCATTGCCAGCGTGCACGAGTTCCACCTCGGCGCAGGCCGTCTTTTGCTCTGCACAGCGGAATCCCCGGTGGGTTTT
>JAAFHN010000603.1 GCA_013298415.1 Comamonadaceae bacterium | reverse complement strand
GAACCCAGCAGTTTCCCTAGCCTCAGGCTGCCACCCCAGCCCTCACCCTCAGATCCCAGCCCCCCCCCAAAAATGCCCATCCAAAACATGCTCGGCAGCACGCTCACGCTCTTGGGCGAAGCCATCGTTGCGGGCCGCTATGCGCCGGGCGGCGGCCTGCCGCCTGAGCCGCAGCTCTGCGAGCAACTGGGCGTGAGCCGCACGGTGGTGCGCGAGGCGATCAAGTCGCTCTGTGCCAAGGGCTTGGTGAGCACCGGGCCGAAGGTGGGCACCCGAGTGCTCTCACGTGAATCTTGGAATTGGTTTGACCCGCAAGTGGTGGCCTGGCAAAGCAAGGCGGGCATCACGCCTGGGTTTTTGCGCGATTTGCAAGAGCTGCGCCGCGTGATCGAGCCGCAGGCTGTGCGCCTCGCAGCCCTGCGCGCCACGCCGGAGCAAGTGCAAGGCATGCGCGAGGCCTTTGCAGGCATGAAGGCTGCCGCGCTGCACGGCGTGGGCGACTACGTGGCCCACGATGTGCGCTTTCACGCAGCGCTGTTTCAGGCGAGCGGCAATGTGCTCATCGTGCAAATGAGCAAGGCCTTGAGCGCGCTGCTGCAAACCAGCTTTGAGGTGAGCACCCAAAGCCAAGAAGGCCCCGCTGGATCACTGAACTGGCATGAAGACGTGTTGAACGGCGTGGCCGCCCACGATGCCGATGCCGCACAAGCCGCGATCTTGCGCATCATCGACGGCGCGCAGCACGACATCGACCACGTGCTGTCTGCGCCCAAGGCAAAGGTCAAAACCTCGCGCCACGCACACAGCAAACCCGTAAAGCGGATTGCCGCATGAGGACAGCAGCATGAAAACCTCGATCGACCGCTCCTGGATCGACCGCTCCATTCACAGCTTTTTCAAACTCCAAGAGCACTTGGTGGTGCTCTGCCTCTTCGCCATGGTGGTGATGGTGTTTGGCAATGTGGTGATGCGCTATGCCTTCAATTCCGGCATTTTGATCAGCGAGGAAATGTCGCGCTACTGCTTCATTTGGCTTACCTACATCGGCGCGATGGTGGCCATGCGCGAAGGCGGGCATTTGGGGGTGGACACCATGGTGAAGCACCTGCCTCTTGGCGGAAAAAAGTTCTGTGTGTTGCTGAGCGAAGGGCTCATGCTGTTTTGCAATGGCCTCTTTTTGCTCGGCACTTACAAGATGCACGAGCTGCAGGTCACCAATGTGTCGCCAGTGGTTGGCCTTTCGATGATTTGGGTTTATGGCATCGGCTACATCGTGGCCGTGGTGATGGGTGCATTCAACGTGGTGAAGCTCTACAAGCTTTTCACCGGCCAGCTCAGCGAGGCAGAAATGGTGCAAGTGGTGGAAGACGAGAGCTTGAAGAACCTCAAGCTGGACGCTACTGATTCAGTAGCTAAGAAGTGAATGAATACCTGGACAGAGAACCAATTAAGGCCATAAATGACCGTATTCGTCTTCATTTCATCGCTTTTGGGCGCCATGGCACTCGGCATGCCGATTGCCTATGCGCTGCTCGTGTGCGGCGTGGCTTTGATGGGCCTGATGACCATCACTGGCGCCCTGCCCGCGTTTGACAGCCAAATCATCGCGCAGCGCTTTGTAGATGGCGCAGACAACTTTCCGCTGCTGGCTGTGCCCTTCTTTTTGCTGGCCGGTGAATTCATGAATGCAGGCGGCTTGAGCCGCCGCATCGTGGAATTGGCCATGGCCTGGGTAGGCCACTTTCGCGGCGGCTTGGGCTATGTGGCGGTGATCGCCGCGATCATCATGGCCTCGCTTTCCGGCTCGGCCGTGGCCGATACCGCTGCCCTTGCCGCGCTCTTGATCCCGATGATGCGCAACGCGGGCTACAACATCAACCGATCCGCCGGCCTGATCGCTGCTGGCGGCATCATCGCGCCGATCATCCCGCCCAGCATTGGCTTCATTTTGTTTGGCGTGGCGGGCAATGTGAGTATCACCAAGCTCTTTCTTGCAGGCATCGTGCCGGGCATCATGATGGGCATCGCCATTGGCATTGCCTGGTGGTGGGTATCGAAAAGCGAAAACGTGGTGCCCAGCCCCAAGCCCCCCTTGGCTGATCGCTTGCGCATCACGGCGCGCGGCAGCTTGGCGATTGCCCTGCCCATTGTGGTGATTGGCGGCATGAAATTTGGCGTGTTCACTCCCACTGAAGCGGCGGTGGTGGCTGCTGTTTACTCGTGGATTGTGGGAACCTTCATCTACCGCGAGTTGAAGTTCTCCCAGCTCTACAGCCTCTTCCTGGCAGCTGGCAAAACC
>JAAFHN010000522.1 GCA_013298415.1 Comamonadaceae bacterium | reverse complement strand
ATCCAGCTTGTGGATCAGCCCGCCGACCGCTCGAAAGCGCTCGCCCTTCCCGGCGGCAAGCACGATCACGGTGGGCGCTGCGCTCACCTGCCGCTAACCAACGAGCTTGGCGAACTGGGCAATATCGACGTTGCCGCCCGAGATGATCACGCCAATTCGCTTCCCAGCCAAGGCCAAGCCGCCACTCATCGCAGCAGCCATCGCCAGCGCGCCCGTGGGCTCAACCACCATCTTCATCCGCGAGGCGGCAAAGCGCATGGCGTCTACCAGCTGCGCATCGCTCACCGTCACGATGTCGTCCACCAGGGCCTGGATCACGGCAAACGTGAGATCGCCCACCGCCTGGGTTTGCGCGCCGTCGGCAATGGTTTTCGGCGTGTCGATCTTCACGATCTTTCCGCTGCGAAAGCTTTGCTGCACGTCGTTGCCGGCCTCAGGCTCCACCCCGATCACGCGAATTTTGGGGTTCAGCTGTTTGGCAGCCACCGCGCAGCCCGAAATCAAGCCGCCGCCGCCCAAGCAGACCAGCAGCACGTCCAAATCCGGCACTTCCTGCACGAGCTCATTCGCGGCCGTGCCCTGCCCTGCCATCACATGCGGGTGGTTGTAGGGCGGAATCAAGGTCATGCCGCGTTCGGCGGCCAAGCGCTTACCAATGACTTCACGGTCTTCTTGGTAGCGGCCATAGGAAACAACTTCAGCACCGTAGCCACGGGTGGCGGCCACTTTGACCGCTGGCGCATCCGATGGCATGACGATGGCCGCTGGCATGCTGAGCAATTTCGCCGCAAGCGCCACACCCTGAGCGTGGTTTCCAGACGAGTAAGCCACAACGCCTTTTTCGCCCTGCTCCTTCGACAACTGAGCCAGCGCGTTGTACGCCCCGCGAAACTTGAACGCACCCATGCGCTGGAAGTTTTCGCATTTGAAAAAGAGCTTGGCACCCGCAATCTCGTCAGCGGTACTGGAGCGCAGCACAGGGGTGCGATGCGCCACGCCCGCAAGGCGCTCCTGCGCGGCAGCCACGTCGGCATAAGTGATGGGCAGCGGCATGGTGGCTACTTCGCAAAGAGCTTGGAGATGTCTTGAAAGGCCTTGAACTCAATGGCATTGCCAAACGGGTCCAAGAAAAACATCGTGGCCTGCTCGCCGGGCTCGCCCTTGAAGCGGATGTAGGGCTCGAAGATGAACTTGGTGCCCACGGCTTTGAGTTTGGCGGCGAGCGCCTCCCAGTCCGGCATCGCAAGCACCAGGCCAAAGTGCCGCACCGGCACACCGTGGCCGTCCACCTCGTTGCGCGATGCGTCGGTTTGCATGCCCGTACACAGGTGCGCCACGATTTGGTGGCCGTGGAAATTGAAATCCACCCATTCTGGGCTGCTGCGCCCCTCAGGGCAGCCGAGCAAGCCACCATAGAATTTGCGGGCATCTTCGAGGTCGGTCACGGGAAAGGCGAGGTGAAATGGCTGCATAACGGAATCCTAACTTGGAAGTCTAGAATTGTGGAGAACAGGAAAAACCGATGCGAAACCTCATGCTCACACTTGCCGCAGCCGTCGCGGCACCAGTTGCGGCACTCCTTGCAGCAAGCCCAGCCATGGCTCAACTGCCAGATACGCGCTGCCAAGGGCGCGTGGTCGTCCAAACCGTCTATCAGCAGGCCATCGCGGGCAATCGCTTCGATTACTACTTCAGCCTGCGCAACATGACGGGCACGAAATTGCAGGCCGACGTGAGCTTCAGCGGCTTTGCGGGAGACGTCACCGTTTTCAATTACGCGCTGCGGCACATCCCGCTTGAGCCCCACACTGTCACCCCGCCCCTCAAATTCGGCACCGGCAGCAACAACCGAATCAACACGGGCACGGTTTCGGCGGGCGCCGACAAGCCAGCGCCAGCTGGGCCTCACATCCGGGTGACGAACTGCAGCGCGCAGTAGCGGCGATCTACCGCTGAGGCCGGCGCCAGAATGCACTGGGCACGCCGACCCCACTCCGCGCACAATGGCAGCATGAACCAAGATCTCGCTGAATTGCGCATCAATTACGCCAAAGCCGAGCTGAACGAAGCCGAGGCGGGCACCGATCCGCTCGCCTTGTTTCAGCGTTGGATGAACGAGGCCCTCGCCGCCCAAGTGCCAGAGCCCAACGCCATGACTTTGGCGACGGTGGGCAGCGATTTGCGGCCTTCCACGCGCATCGTGCTCATCAAGGGTTTGGACGAGCGCGGCATGGTGTGGTTCACGAACTATGAAAGCCACAAAGCGCGTGAGCTCGCGGGAAATCCGTTTGCGGCCTTGCAGTTTCACTGGGTGGAACTGGAGCGCACGGTGCGCATCGAGGGCCGCGTGGAAAAAGTGGCACCCGAAGAAAGCGACGCCTACTTTCACAGCCGCCCGCTCGACAGCCGCGTGGGCGCATGGGCAAGCCCGCAAAGCCAGGTGATTCAGGGCCGCGAGGTGCTGGATGCCGCGGTGGTGCGCTTCAACGCTGAATTCCGCTTGCGCACCAACGCCCAGGGCCGCACCGAGCCGCTGGACGCAGCCATCGCAGCTCAACCGCCCCGCCCGCCGCATTGGGGCGGCTACCGGCTCGTGCCAGATCGCTGGCAGTTTTGGCAAGGCCGACCGAATCGCCTGCACGACCGCCTGCGATACGAGCTGACCTCCAGCGG
>JAAFHN010000033.1 GCA_013298415.1 Comamonadaceae bacterium | reverse complement strand
CATCTGGGCCGAATGTCTTGGCGTGTAGCCCTGCATCAACGGCCATGCCTCGCCAAAGGGGTGTGAAGTCGTCTTGCGAAGGAAAAATCGCAAAACCACCTTTGCCTGTGCAGGCGAATACGGCAGCGTTTTCGCGGGCCACAGCTTCTACAGTGCCCATGAATTCTTGGTGCTCACGCTGCGCGTTGTTCACGAGAGCGACGGTGGGCTGCGCCAATCGCGCGAGGGCCAGAATTTCGCCCGGGTGATTCATGCCGATTTCCACCCCTGCATGCGTGTGGTGTGCTCGCAAGCCAAGCAGCGTGAGTGGCAAGCCAATGTCGTTGTTGAAGCTGTTGCGCGTGGCGTGCGCGCTTACGCCTGCATGCGCACGCAGGATGCTGGCAATCATTTGCGTAACGGTCGTTTTGCCATTGCTACCCGTCACAGCGATCAGCGGGCCAGTGAACCCTTGGCGCCATGCCTTACCCAGCTCGCCAAGCGCTTTGCGCGTATCTGGCACTTCGATCCCAGGCAGGCCCACCGCTTCCAGCCCATCCAAATCGCGATGATGCGCAATGGCGGCAAGCGCGCCTCTGGCCTTTGCTTCTGCGAGCTTGCTGTTGCCGTCGTATGTGTCGCCCGCGATGGCCAAAAACAGGTCGCCCGGCTCCAAGCTCCGCGTGTCGGTGTGAACACGATGCACACGCACATCGCTGCCGCCTACCATGCGGGCCTGGCTCAGCACCGCTGCGATCTCTGCAAGCGCCCAATTCATGCAGCCACCTCGGCTTTGGTGCGAGCAGCGATGCGCTGCAGCGCTGAGCGCGCCGCGTCCTGGTCTGAAAACGGATGCTTCACGCCCATGGTGTCTTGGTACTCCTCATGCCCTTTGCCTGCAATCAGCACGACATCACGCGAATCGGCCAGCTCCAGCGCCTGCGCAATCGCTTGTGCGCGGTCGCTCTGAACGCTTACCCGCTCTGGATTCGAAAACCCTGCCAGCACGTCGTGCTCGATTTGCGCAGAAGGCTCGGTGCGCGGGTTGTCTTGGGTCAGCGTGATCGCGTCTGCGCCCTGCTCCACCGCGCGAGCCATCAGGGGGCGCTTGCTGCGGTCTCGATCTCCCCCGCAGCCAAAGACACAGTGCAGCCGCCCACCGCGATGCAGCGCCACAGGCCGCAACGCAGCCAGCGCTTTGGAAAGCGCGTCGGGGGTGTGCGCGTAGTCCACCAATGCAAGTGGCAGCGTGGAATCCGCGTCCACGATGGCAACCCGCTCCATGCGACCGGGTACCGGCAAGAGCTTGGGGACAACCCCAGCGGCATAAGCCAGGGGCACACCGAGAGCGCGCTGCGCCGCAATCACGCCCAGCAAGTTGCTGGCATTGAATTCGCCAAAGGCGGCAGCGCGCACTTCAGCGGCCTCGACCGCCCACCCATCGGCTGCGCGTTCGGTCACTGTGAACTGCATGCCGTCGGCCGTGCCGCGCAAGTTGGTCGCACTGAGCCTCGCGCCATGGGCCTCGCGCAGGGCGAATGTCCAAAGCTCAAGCGCTGGTCTCGCCTGCGCCAGCTCATCACGCAGTTCGATGCCCTTGGGATCATCCAAATTGATCACAGCGGCGCTGAGGCTTGGCCAATCGAAGAGGCTGCGCTTGGCCGCCCAGTAGGCTGCCATCGTGCCGTGGTAGTCCAGGTGGTCTTGGGTGAAGTTGGTGAACGCAGCGACCCGAACGTGCAAACCACTCAGGCGCTGCTCGATCAAACCCACGGAAGAGGCTTCCATCACCGCGCTACGCGCGCCTGCGCTGACCGCCTCCGCGATCCAGCGGTGCACGCGCAGGGCACCTGGTGTGGTGAGCTCGGCGGGCGTGACCCACGGTGGCTGCCCAACGCCCAAAGTACCGATCATCAGGCTGTTCAAAGCTGTTTTTTGATCGGAAATCGACCCCTGTCCAAGTATTTGCTCAGTTTGTTGCTCTTTTTTTCGCAGTACATCACCGCTGCTGCTCGCGCGAAACCCCAGGGCTTGGCTCAGCCACCAAGCAGTCGACGTCTTGCCATTCGTGCCTGTCACGGCCACAACATCCATGCGAGCGCTGGCCTGCTCGTAAAACGCGTCTGCGATCAAGCCGGCGCTGGCCTTCAGATTGGCGAAGCCTGCTAAAAGCGGATGCGCCGTCAGCGTCGGTCCATCGGCTGCGCTGTCCACCAAACAAGCGTGCCCCTGCTCCACCAAATCGACGACCAATTCGCGCGCATCGAAGCGAGTGCCGCGCCACGCGAAAAAAGCGTCGCCGGGCTGCAAATCCTTGGAGTCGCTGCTCAGGCGCAGGCAGCCGCGTTCGCGCAGCCAGGCAGCGGCTTGCGAGGGTGTGTGAAGTTGCAGCGCTTCGCTCATACCGGCTCTTCCGCCACAGCAGCCACGATTTGCGGCTTCACGCGCACATCCGGCTCCAAACCCATCATCCTGAGCGTTTGCTGCACCGTCTCGGCAAACACTGGTGCGGCCACTTCTCCGCCGTAGTAAACGCCGGTCGATGGCTCTTCCACCATCACCGCCACCACAATTCGGGGGTTCTCGACAGGTGCAAGGCCCACGAAGAAACTTCGGTACTTTTTCTCGGCGTAGCCCTTGCCTTCTTGCTTGCGCGCCGTACCCGTTTTGCCGCCCACAGAGTAGCCCAAGGTCTGTGCCTTGGGGGCCGTGCCGCCCGGGCCGGCTGCCATTTGCAGCATGCGGCGCACCTGCTGCGCGTTGGTCGCCTGAAGCACGCGGATACCGTACGCAGGCTCGTTCGTTTTCAACAACGTGAGTGGCACCAGTTCGCCATCCCGGGCAAACACGCTGTACGAGCGCGCCAGTTGCAGCAAGCTGGTGGACAAGCCGTAGCCGTAGCTCATGGTGGCTTGCTCAATCGGCCGCCAAGTTTTGTGCGCCCTCAAGCGGCCAGCGGCTGCCCCCTGGAAGGGGCCTTGGGGCTTCTGGCCGAAGCCAATTTGCGTGTACAGCTCCCACATCTCTTTGGCGGGCATGTCCATCGCGAGCTTCACCACGCCCACGTTGCTCGACTTTTGAATCACTTCTGCGAGGCTCAGCACGCCGTGTGGGTGCGCGTCGTTGATCGTGGAGCCAGAAATCGTGATCCGGCCAGGTGCCGTTTGGATGGGCGTGTCGAACTTCGCGGAGCCGCGCTCCATGGCCAGCGCGGCAATGAATGGCTTCACGGTGGAGCCTGGCTCAAAGGTGTCAGCCAGCGCCCGGTTGCGCCGCACATCGGCCGGTGAGGCCAAGGGCTGCGCAGGCGAAAAGCTGGGGTAGTTGGCCATTGCCAACACTTCGCCGGATCGCGCATCGAGCACTACGACACTGCCGCGCTTGGCCTTGTGCAAGCTCACCGCGTCGCGCAATTTTTGATAGGCAAAAAACTGCACTTTGCTGTCGATCGAGAGCTGCAAGTCTTTTCCATCCACCGGTGCGGTGGACTCTCCCACGTCTTCCACCACGCGACCCAAGCGATCCTTGAGCACGCGGCGCGTGCCAGTTTTTCCAGCCAATTGCGCGTCAAACGCGAACTCCACGCCATCTGCGCCCTTGTCGTCAGAATTTGTGAAGCCGATCAAATGCGCAGCCGCTTCGCCTTCTGGATAGCGGCGGCGGTATTCCTTGCGTTGGTACACGCCCTTAAGCCCTAGGGTCATGACCTGCTGCACGGTCGCTTCATCGGCCTGACGCTTGAGCCACACAAACTCCCGGTCGGTATCGAGCAGCAGGCGTTGCAGCTCCGGCAATGGCATCTCTAGGAGTTTTGCCAACTGCGCAATTTGCGGCGCGGTGGCTTTCACCTCTTCCGGGCTCGCCCAAATGCTGGGCACGGGCACGCTGGAGGCCAAGATCAAGCCATTCCGATCCAAAATCCGCCCGCGATTGGCTGACAGCTCCACCGTGCGGGCGATGCGCTTTTCGCCTTCTTCTTGGAAAAAGTCGTTGCGCAGCACTTGGATGTAGGCGGCCTTCGCTGCGAGGCCCGTGAAGGCCAGCACAACCACCGCAACCGCAAATCGGCTGCGGCCAAAAGGCACTTTAGAGGCGAGCAGCGGGCTGCTGGTCAAACGCACGGGTTTGCTCATGGTCTTGCTCCCACCGCGTTCACCGCCGCTGCCGATGCCGATGCCGATGCCGCCGCGCTGGAAGTTTTCACATAGTGCGTCATCCCAGGGGTGGCGGGCCGCATCGCGAGCTGTTCCTTGGCCAAACGCTCCACCCGCAAAGGCACAGATTGCGCGCGCTGCTCCACGGTGAGGCGTTCGCGCTCAGTGCTCAGGCGCCGGGCATCCAGGGCCGCCTTTTCGTTCAAGTCAAACAAGCGCCGCGACTCGTATTGGGTGCGGACCAAAAGCATGGCGCTGCCAATCACAGCAACGACCAGCACCAGATTCAGCCGGATCACACGGCCACCTCGGTGCGCTCTGCCACCCGCATGATCGCGCTGCGCGCCCTCGGGTTCGCTTGCACCTCGGCCTGCGAAGGCTTCACGCGGGCAATTGATCGCAGGGGAAGGCCTGCCGCTTTCGCGAACAAGGCTTTGCGATCCACCACCTCGCGCGAGTGCTTCGCAATGAACTGCTTGACGATGCGGTCTTCCAGCGAGTGAAAACTGATCACCACCAAGCGGCCCCTTGGCTTGAGCACATTCAAGCTGGCCTCTAGCGCTTGTTGCAGCTCTTCAAGCTCGGCGTTGATGAAAATCCGAAAAGCCTGAAATGTGCGCGTTGCAGGGTTCTGGCCCGGCTCGCGGGTTTTGACCGCGCCAGCCACGATGCTGGCCAACTCAGCGGTGCGTTGAATTGGCTGCCCGCTTTGTCTGCGAGCATCAATCGCCTTTGCAATCTGAAAAGCAAACCGTTCTTCGCCGTATTCACGTATCACCTCCGTCATGTGTTGCACCGTGGCTGTCTCCAGCCACTCGGCAACGGTGGGCCCCTGGGTTGTGTCCATGCGCATGTCAAGCGGCGCATCGAACCGAAACGAAAAGCCGCGCTCGGCTTGATCGAGCTGGGGTGAGCTCACACCCAAATCCATCAGCACGCCGTCCACGCTGTGCCAAGTCAGCTCGCCGAGCGCAGCAAATCCTTCGTGGCGAATGCTGAGCCGCGAGTCTGGGATTTGCCTAGCCGCTTCAATCGCCTGCGGATCCTTGTCAAACACGCACAGGCGATCTTGGCTGCTGAGGCGCTCCAGCATGAGGGCACTGTGCCCGCCGCGACCAAAAGTGGCATCCACAAAGCTGCGTGGGGCCAGCACGTCTGGCATGTCCTGCCCGGTCGTCGCCACGCGGTCGAGCGCCAGCACCGCGTGGACGGCCTCTTCGCGCAACACCGTGATGTGGGTTCCGCTTGGGGTTCTGTTTTCCACCGTGCGCCCCGTCAAAACGCGAGCTCTCGAAAGCGCGCGGGAATTTCGTTTTCCATCGCACGCTCTTCGTGAGCCTGGTGCAACTGCGCCTCCCACATCTCGATGTAGTTGCCCATGCCCAAGAGCACCAAGGGAGAGCCAACGGCCATGCTGGCTTTGGCACGAAGCTCCGGCGGCACCGTCACCCGGCCGGCTTTGTCCAGCTCCAGATCCATCGCGTAGCCGTAGAACACACGCTTCATCCAGTGCGCATCGATGGGCATCACTTCGATTTGGGCGCTGAAGGTTTCCCAGGCTTGGGGCGTGAAGATCAGCAGGCAGCCATGCGGGTGGCGCGTGATGGTCAGCCGATTGCCGTGCGCAGCAAAGCCTTCGCGAAAACGAGTCGGCATGGAGAGCCGACCCTTTTCATCGAGACTGGTGTGCGTGGGGCCTTTGAACACGGGAAGTGGAGTGCAGATGGACGGAAAAACCTGAGAAATCGCGCAAAGTTGCCCGGTTTTTCCCATTTTTTCCACTTAAATCCACTGTACTCGAAAACTTCCCAGACGCAAGCGCGTCAAATGCAAAAAAAGTGAAACAAATCAGCCACTTAGCTGATGTTCAAAATTTCAAAACTCGTTTGAAATGAATGAGTTAGAAGGTTTTTGTGAGGTGAAATCTCACAAACAACCCGCAACTTGAGAAAACTCCGCCAGGCGCACCAGCGGTACTCAGAGGATAAAGCGCGAGAGGTCTTCGTTCTGGCTCAGGTCTTCCAGACGGAGGTCCACATAGGCAGCGTCTACCTCAAAGGATTCGCCGCCGCGCTTGGGTGCGTCGTAGCTGAGATCATCCAGAAGCCGCTCCATCACGGTGGACAAGCGGCGAGCGCCGATGTTCTCAGTCCGCTGGTTCACGTCAGCCGCCACCTGCGCAAGGCGGGTCACAGCCTCCGGCGTGAAGCTCAGCGTCACGTTTTCTGTCGCAAGCAATGCGCTGTACTGCCGGGTGAGCGCCGCGTCGGTGTTGGTCAAAATGGCCTCAAAGTCCGCAACGCTCAAGCTTTGGAGCTCTACGCGAATCGGGAAGCGGCCTTGCAGCTCAGGGATCAAGTCGCTGGGTTTGGCGTAATGAAATGCACCTGAGGCGATGAAGAGCACATGATCGGTTTTCACTGGGCCATACTTGGTGGAAACAGTGGTGCCCTCCACCAGCGGCAACAAATCACGCTGCACGCCCTGGCGCGACACATCCGCACCGCTGCCTTCTGAGCGGCTGGTCACCTTGTCGATTTCGTCAATGAACACGATGCCGTTTTGCTCCAAGTTGGTGAGTGCGGCGGTTTTGATGTCCTCTTCATTCACGAGCTTGGCAGCTTCTTCCTCGCGCAACAGTTTCAGCGCCTCGGCCACCTTCACTTTGCGCATTTTTTTGCGGCCCTGGCCCATTTGGCCAAACAAGCCCTTGATCTGCTCGGCCATCTCTTCCATGCCAGCCGGGCCCATCACCTGCAAACTGGGTGCGGCTTCGCTCAGCTCGATCTCGATTTCCTTGTCGTCGAGCTGGCCTTCTCGGATGCGCTTGCGAAAAACCTGTCGTGTGGCGCCGTCTGTGGCGTTTTGCCCGCTCAAACCGAAATCTCGCGCGGGGGGCAAAAGCACGTCCAGCACCCGATCTTCGGCCGCGTCTTCGGCTCGGCTGCTCACTTGCTTCATCGCCAGCTCACGGGCTTGCTTCACGGCAATGTCTGCGAGGTCGCGCACGATGGAGTCGACGTCTTTGCCCACATAGCCCACTTCGGTGAATTTGGTAGCCTCCACCTTGATGAATGGCGCGTGCGCAAGTTTGGCCAGGCGGCGCGCGATCTCGGTTTTGCCCACGCCCGTAGGCCCGATCATCAGGATGTTTTTGGGCGTGATTTCGCTGCGCATGCGCTCATCCACCTGCGCCCGCCGCCAGCGGTTGCGCAGGGCGATGGCAACTGCTCGCTTGGCCTGGTGCTGACCCACGATGTGGCGATCCAACTCGCCGACGATTTCTTGTGGTGTCATGCTGCTCAAGGCAAAGTCTCCAGGGTGTGGTTTTGGTTGGTGTAGATGCACAAATCGCCGGCGATCCGCAGGGCTCTGCGCACCACATCCTCGGCGCTCAAATCGGTGTGGTCCAGCAAGGCCTTGGCGGCAGAGTGCGCGTAGGCCCCGCCTGAGCCGATGGCGACGATGCCGTCTTCAGGTTCCAGCACGTCGCCATTGCCAGTGATGATGAGGGAGGCGTGCAAGTCGGATACGGCAAGCATGGCCTCCAGCCGCCGAAGCACCCTATCAGTGCGCCAATCTTTGGTCAAATCAACCGCAGCGCGCGTGAGATGCCCTTGGTGCTTTTCCAGCTTGGCCTCAAAACGTTCGAAGAGCGTGAACGCATCTGCGGTGGCCCCTGCAAAACCAACAATCACCTGGTCTTTGTACAGGCGCCGCACTTTGCGCGCGCTGGCTTTGACGACGATGCTGCCCAGCGTGACCTGCCCGTCGCCGCCCATTGCCACCGCCCAAGTGCCGTCGGCGCGCTTGCGCCGCACGCTCAAAATCGTAGTGCCGTGAAACTGTTCCATGCCGTCCAAGAGAGGTAAGTGCAACGCTCTTCAAGCCAATGGATGGCGCAAGCGCTGCGGAGAGAAGTGCGGGGAGGAGGGGCCGGCAAAAAGGAAGTCAATCCTTACGAACCACCACGCGGGCATGCTCCACGATGCCAATCACGTGGAAGAAGGCCGCCACCATGCGATGCACATCGGTGAACTGCACCATGCGCCCTTCTGCCTGACGCGCCGTCACCCAGTTGAGCAGGGTGCCTGCCGCTGAAAAATCCACGCGGATCAGCTTGGCGCAGGAAATAGACATCAAATCTGCGCCATGCAGTTTGGCCTCTAGCTTGTCAAGCGCCTGGGAAGCGTCGCCCAAAATTTGCCCAGAAAGCTCTACAGACGTGGCCTGATGAAACTGCGAGGAGGTGGGCCCAGCATTGGTGTCGCCGAAGCCCATGGGCGCGCTCGAGGGCACTGAATCGCGAAAGGCCTCGCCGATGATGGTTGCACCGCCAAACTGAGAATCAGCATCCAGGGTTTTGTAGCTGCTCTTCACTGCTTCCCAAGAAGGGGGAGAGACTTCGTAGGTCACACAAAAATCGAGCGCCGTGATCTCAAAATCATCCGGCCGATGCGTCACGCGCTGCAGCTCCATCCGCGTCTTCCACGCAGCCACGGGCACCTCGCGTTGGTTCGAAGGGGTGGCTTTGGCCAGCACATCATCCAGAACCCGAAGCCCCACGAACTCCACGCGGATCGCTTGGCTCGCCCAGGATGCGAAGAAGCCGGCAAGCGGCTCATAAGCAGCCAGATCGATGGACTTCAGCTTTGACCAATCAATCCGCCAAGGTGGCTGAATGCGCGACAACGAAGCCCGCATGGCAGCCACTGTCTGCACGCCAACGGAAGACGGCGCGGTCCAGTGCATGGCCGCATCAGCAGACGCTCCACCGGGCGCGCCGGAAAGTTTGGCCACTTGGTCTGGCATGGAAAACCAGGCCGGCGGTGAACGGCCAAAACGGTTTGCGTAGTCGATGCCTTTGCTCTCAAATGCGCCGTGGTTGCCTGTGGCGCGATAGAAGTCGAAAAGCGTTAGCCAGGTTTCAACATGGTCGAGGTGCGCGCCGGCTGGGCTGAGTGCATCGAGCAATGCGGCCTCTGCCGCGCCATCATCGCCATTGGCGAATCGGATGGCGGCTTCTTCGTGGTCGGCATCGTGCATGCCCTCTTCTACGTCCACGGCGAAGAAGTTCGATGCGGAAAAATTCGTGGAGTTGCCCACGTCTTTCGAGCCGACAGGCTTGGCTGGGGCGGCCGCGACGGGCGCTACCTTCGGCGCGACGGCTGGCGGCTTCAAAGCCATCGACGGTTGGCCGACCGACGGGGCTGGCGCAGCCCGTGCGGGTGCCGCCGCCGGGCCGGGCTTCACTGAATCGGGGGAGCCCATCGTGGCATCGAGCGACACGGGTTGCGTGCTTTTGAAGGTGCTCTTCGCGCTCGCAGGCAGGGTGCCCAACCCGGGTGCGACGACTTGCGGCCGCTGCGGCGCAGAAGAAGCCGCATTCGACGATCCCATCGGCAGCGAAGAGTTCGGCACATTGGTTTTCCACCACTGCATCGACATCTGTGCTTCGATCTCATCGATCTTTTTGAGCGTCTGCGCACGGTCGTCGGGCTTGGACGGCATGCTGCTCTGGAAAAACGACGGCCTGGCATTGCCATCGGCCGCGCCGCCAAGCGCTTCACGCTGGCGAATCTTGCGCAGCATGTCGAACTCGCGCTTGCGCACAAAATCGTTGCGCCGCTTGCGCTCGATCATTTCCTTCAGGTTGGCTTTGGCCTGAACGCTGTCTTTGTCGGATTCGGGTTGATCGAGCTCAGCCCAGTTCGTGGCAGGGTTGCGCACGAAGCGAACCATGCGCGAAAGCAAACCACTGGGCTCTTTTGACATGAAGACAGTTTAGCCAGCTTTGGGCCGTACCCGAACACTCAGGCGAGCGGCTCGGGTTTGCACGGGTGGTGCGAAGATCAGGCGGAGCTCAATCACCGAACATCTTTTGACGCAGTTCGCGGCGTTGCTGGGCTTCCAGGGACAGGTTGGCGGTCGGCCGTGCCAGCAAACGCGGCACGCCGATTGGCTCGCCGGTTTCGTCACAGTAGCCATAGTCATCGGCGTCGATCCTCCCGATGGATTGCTCGATTTTCTTCAGCAACTTGCGCTCACGGTCTCGGGTGCGAAGCTCCAAGGCATGCTCTTCTTCGATGGTGGCCCGGTCCGCTGGGTCGGGCACCACGACCGTGTCTTCACGCAAATGCTCGGTGGTTTCACCAGCGTTTTTGAGCATGTCGGTCTTCAGGCGCACCAAGCGCAGGCGGAAAAAGGCCAGCTGCACTTCGTTCATGTACTCGCCATCCGACATGGCGAGCACATCTTCGTCGCTGAGCTTGTCTACGGCGACAGTTTTCCAGTTGTTGGCGCGCTTGGGATCGCGCTTGTGCACCGCAATCGGCGCGGGAGTCAGGGTCATCGATGACATGTAGGTTGCGGGCTTGCTCCATGCCCCCACATCTGGGGAGGAAACATAGCCCTTGTTCTTTGCTTTGTTGGCCGCTCCGGGCCCACGCCGACCGGGCGCAGGAGCCGCAGCAACGGCGCTTGGATTGGTGGTGGCAGGTGCAGCAGTTGCCTTGGCAGGCGCAGCGGGGGGCGCAGAAGCCTTGGCGGCCTTCGCGGGAGCTACCGGCGTGCTGGCAGCTTTTTCCTGCGACTTCGCAGTGGATTTGGCTTGTGGCGCTGGCGTTTCAGCTTTGGCTGGCGCTGCCTTGACAACAGGCTTGGCTTTTTCGAGCGCGGTGGCGGGCACCTTGGACGCAGATTTCGGCACCGCTTTCGAAGCAACGCTGGGCGCGGGCTTGGCCGCAGGCGATGCCGCAGTCTTTGGCGAGGCTTTGGCGGGGGGTGTGGCCGCAGGCTTTGCGGCCTGGGATGGCGTGGGTTTCATGGGTGCGGCTTTCGCAGAAGGTGCTTTAGCCGCGGCGCTTGGCGTCGGCGTGGGTTTTGCGGGCGCTTTGCCCACAACGGATTTCGCCGCGGAGGTCTTTGCGACGGCGGGCGTTGCGATGGAAGGTTTGGTGGCTGGCTTTTTTGCCGCGGCCTTCCCAGCAGACTTTGCTGTTGATTTTGTGAGCGTCACAGCCGCTTTGGCGGGCTGTTTCGCAGACGCTTTCACGGCAACTTTTGCAGAAGCCTTTGCGGCCACCTTTGCGGGTGGTTTAGCTGGCGCTTTTGCCGGTGGCTTGGCAGGCGCCTTAGCCGCCACGGCGTGTTGATCAGACTTGACGGCGGCTGGTTCGGCGCGCGAAGCGCCAGCACCACCTAGGCCGAGCTTTTTTAAAATGACACCTAACATCCGACTCTCCAACGTTGTGCTGATTTGTCAAACTGCGCAGCACGGAGGGGAAAAACGCCGAAAAGCGCCTCAAAACCACCGCCCCAAACGCCGGGGGCGCATCTTGCCACAGCTTTGCCGCCAGGGGGATCGGAAAGCTGGCCGGACTCAGGGTTTACCAGTCTTCTTTCGCGCCTGACGCCAAAAAGATACGCTGGCTCAGGCCAAACACTGGTCCAGGCCCTGCACGAAGATGTCTTTCGGCAGATCAATGCCGATGAAAACCATTTTGCTGATCTTTTCTTCGCCATCGGCCCACTTCGGCCCCAAATCGCTGCCCATGAGCTGATGAACGCCCTGAAAGATCACTTTGCGGTCGGTGCCTTTCATGTTCAGCACGCCTTTGTAACGCAGCATGCGCGGGCCGTAGATTTGCACGATGGCACCCAAAAAGTCTTCGAGCTTGGCGGGGTTCAGCGGCTTGGTGGCGCGGTAAACGAAGCTTTTGACGTCGTCGTCGTGGTGATGGTGGTGCCCACCCGCCTCTTGCGCATGCGAGGGGTGGTCGCAGTGCTCGCCGTGTTCATGGTCATGGTGGTCATGCCCGTGGCCGTGGTCGTGGGCATGGCCGTGCCCTTCGTTCAAAAAGTCTGGGTCAATGTCGAGCTTGGCATTCAAGTTGAAGCCTTTCAGATCGAGCACTTTGGCCAGCGGCACCTCGCCGAAATGCACCGGCTGCATCGGCGCACGCGGGTTCATGTGCTTCAAGCGGTGGATGAGCGCATCCACCTC
>JAAFHN010000234.1 GCA_013298415.1 Comamonadaceae bacterium | reverse complement strand
CGGGACTGGCGAGCGGTGAAGACCGCCGCGTTGAGCCGCTCTAAGTCGCCCGATCACTCAGCGCAAGTTGTAGAACGCGGTGCGGCCCGGGTAGCTGGCCACGTCGCCCAGGTCTTCTTCGATCCGCAGCAACTGGTTGTACTTGGCCATGCGGTCTGATCTGGAGAGGCTGCCGGTTTTGATTTGACCCGCATTCGTGCCTACTGCAATGTCGGCAATGGTGGAGTCTTCGGTTTCGCCGCTGCGGTGGCTGATCACTGCCGTGTAGCCTGCGCGCTTGGCCATTTCGATGGCGGCGAAGGTCTCGGTCAGCGTGCCGATCTGGTTGATTTTGATCAGAATCGAGTTGGCGATGCCTTTGTCGATGCCTTCTTTCAAAATTTTGGTATTCGTCACGAAAAGGTCGTCGCCCACGAGCTGGATTTTCTTGCCCAAACGCTCGGTGAGCAGCTTCCAGCCGTCCCAATCGCTTTCGCCCATGCCGTCTTCGATGCTGACAATGGGGTACTTGTCCACCCAAGTGGCCATCACATTCACCCACTCTTCGCTGGTAAGGCTCAGGCCCTCACCCTTCAGCTCGTACTTGCCTTTTTTGTGGAATTCGCTGGCGGCGCAGTCCAGGCCGATGGCGATTTGCTCGCCTGGCACGTAGCCGGCCTTGTCAATCGCTTCCAAAATCATCTGAATCGCCGCTTCGTGGCTTGCCAAATTGGGCGCAAAGCCACCCTCGTCGCCCACAGCCACGCTCATGCCTTTGTCGTGGATGATTTTTTTCAGCGCATGGAACACTTCTGCGCCGTAGCGCATGGCTTCGCGAAAGCTCGGCGCACCCACGGGGATGATCATCAGCTCTTGCAAATCGAGGTTGTTGTTGGCGTGCGCACCGCCGTTCACCACGTTCATCATCGGCACCGGCAGCTGCATCGCACCCGAGCCGCCAAAGTAGCGATACAGCGGCAAGCCAGACTCTTCAGCCGCTGCGCGGGCCACCGCCATGCTGACTGCCAGCGTGGCATTCGCGCCCAAACGGCCTTTGCTCTCAGTGCCGTCAAGGTCAATCAGCGTGCGGTCTAGGAAGGCTTGCTCGGACGCATCCAAGCCCAAAATCGCTTCGGAAATCTCGGTGTTCACGTGCTCCACGGCTTTGAGCACGCCCTTGCCGAGGTAGCGGGATTTGTCGCCGTCGCGCAGCTCGATGGCTTCACGTGAGCCTGTGGATGCGCCTGAAGGCACGGCAGCGCGGCCCATCGTGCCGCTCTCCAGCAACACGTCGCACTCCACGGTGGGGTTGCCGCGCGAATCCAAAATCTCACGGCCTACGATGTCAACAATGGCGCTCATGGGGTCTCTCGCTACCTACACGGTTAAGGGGAAACCCGAGATTATGCAGGCGCTGTCGACCCCTTCGGCCCCGGCATCGATTTTGCGAAGTTCTCCCGCAAAACGCGCTGCGCTCGACAAAATGGTGCGCTCTGTCGATCATCGGCTTGGCCCCGCATCCGCTAAATTGGAGGCTCTTCGATTGCCGAGTTCAAACCCAGAAGGAGTCCGCATGACCACGCTTTGGCGAATCATTTTTCTAAGCTGCGCTGCGCTCTGCAGCAACCTGTTGTTCTTCGCCGCGCCTGCCGCAGCTAAGCAATGCGTGTTCAACAAAGGCGGCTACGTGCTGCATGTGCACTGGTATCGCCCAGCGGATGTGCATGTGAACCAGGCCTTCACGAATGGGGGCTCGGTTGAGGTGGTGATGGCCACGGGGCGGGCCGTGCAGACCGCAGCCCTGACCGCAGGCTTTGGCGATTGCACCAAAACAAATGAGACCTTGGTTGCGTTTCTTTCCGTGCCGGGAACGCTGGGCTCGGTGCTGGGCGAGGGCGTGGGTTCGAGTGCAACCCTCATCACCCCCGGCACACCCGTCAGCACCTATTTCTTCAACAATCGCGGCGAACAAGTCAACCGGCCCGTAGCGCCCTTGGTCTGCGCTGCAAGTCTACGCGGCCATTGCTTGCCCAAGGCTGTGTTGCAAGAGGTGAGGGACCAACAGCCGGGCCGTATGCTTCTGGTAACCGCGCCTTCGCACAGCCAATACCTCGATTTCGTGGGCACTTTTGCAGAAGTTCGCTGGATGCCTGGCGGTCCCGTTCAATGATGGGCTGAAGCTGAGCGTGGGTGACGCGATTGCCGGCGAAAAAAAGGCACCCGCCGGTGCCTTTTTTTTGGATGCGCGTGGCTTAGCCGCCGCGACGCATCATCTCGAAGAAGTCGTGGTTTGACTTGGTGGCCTTCATGTTCTTTTGCATGAGTTCCATTGCTTCGATTTCGTCCATGTTGAACATGAAGCTGCGCAGGATGCGGCTCTTGGCCAAGATGTCGGGGGCGAGCAGCAGTTCTTCGCGGCGGGTGCCGCTGCGGGCGAGCTGAATGCTGGGAAACACGCGCTTTTCGTATAGGCGGCGATCCAAGTGCAATTCGCTGTTGCCGGTGCCTTTGAACTCTTCAAAAATCACTTCGTCCATTCGGCTGCCGGTATCCACCAAAGCTGTGCCAATGATGGTGAGGCTCCCACCTTCTTCCACATTGCGGGCCGCGCCAAAAAAGCGCTTGGGACGGTGCAGGGCGTTCGTGTCGATGCCGCCTGAGCCGATCTTTCCGGAGCTGGGCATCACGTTGTTGTAAGCGCGGGCCAAACGGGTGATCGAGTCGAGCAAGATCACCACGTCTTTCTTCAACTCCACCAAGCGCTTGGCGCGCTCGATCACCATTTCTGCGGCGTGCACATGGCGGGCGGCGGGTTCGTCAAACGTGGAGGCAATCACTTCACCGCGCACACTCCGCTGCATCTCGGTCACTTCCTCAGGGCGCTCGTCCACCAGCAGCACCATCAAAATGCTGTCGGGGTAGTTGGCTGTGATCGCGTGGGCGATGTTTTGCATCATCACGGTTTTGCCGCTCTTGGGCGGGGCCACGATCAGGGCGCGCTGACCTTTGCCAATCGGCGCAATCACGTCGATGATGCGGCCAGTGATGTTTTCTTCGCTTTTGATGTCGCGCTCAAGCCGCATTTGCTCTTTGGGGAAGAGCGGCGTCAAGTTCTCAAACATCACCTTGTGCTTGTTTTGCTCAGGGAGCAGGCCGTTGACCTTATCGACCTTGTTGAGTGCAAAGTAGCGCTCGCCGTCTTTGGGCGTGCGCACATCGCCTTCGATCAAATCGCCGGTGTGCAAATTGAAGCGGCGCACTTGCGTGGGCGAGATGTAGATGTCGTCTGGGTTCGGGTTGTAGTTTGAATCGGGGTTGCGCAAAAAGCCAAAACCATCGGGCAGCAGCTCGAGCACGCCGTCGGCATAAACCGTCTCGCCGCCTTTCGCGCGGCGCTTGATGATGGCGCTCATCAGCTCTTGCTTGCGCAAGCGGCCCGTGTTTTCGATTTCCAGTTCGTCGGCTTGCTTCAGCAAATCGGCAACGTGTTGGGCTTTGAGTTCGTTTAAGTGCATGGTTGTTGTTCTGTGGGGTCGCTGTTCAGCCAGTTGGGCTGAGGATTTGGCAGTTGACTGCTAGGACAAGCGCGAAAAGAAGAGATGTTTTTGAGGCGAGCGCTGCGGTGGCTAGCGCGTCTGCACCGCTTGACTCAAGCCCGCAAAGCTTGCGGGAGTCGGTGCTCGGGGCTGGCGGGCGGTTTGCCTGGGCCAGATCGCCGCTTTGTTCAGCGCGATGCTCTCATTATAGGGCGGGATAGCTGGGTCTACTGAGCCACCCAAGCACCATCCATGTTCCAAGCCGCTCCTTGCACATTGCTGGCTGCATCGCTGCACAAAAACACGGCCAGCTCGCCGAGCTGCTCGGGCGTGGTGAAGGTTTGCGAGGGCTGCTTTTCACCGACCAGCAAGCGCTTGGCTTCCTCGTTGCTCACGCCCAGGGCAGCGGCTTTGGCATCCACTTGCTTTTGCACGAGTGGGGTGAGCACCCAGCCGGGGCAAATCGCGTTGCAGGTGATGCCGCTGGTTGCGACTTCCAAAGCCACGGTTTTTGTGAGGCCCACCAGGCCGTGTTTGGCAGCCACATAGGCCGACTTTTGCGCGCTCGCCACCAAGCCGTGGGCGCTGGCGATGTTCAAAATGCGGCCCCATTTGCGCGCTTTCATGCTCGGCACGGCAAGCCGCGTGGTGTGGAAAGCGCTGCTCAGGTTGATCGCAATCACGGCATCCCACTTTTCCGTTGGGAAGTCTTCCACGAGTGCCACGTGTTGGATGCCCGCGTTGTTCACCAAAATGTCTACGCCACCAAAGCGCTCGTCAGCCGCCTTCATCATGACTTCGATCTCGTTGGCTTTGCTCATGTCTGCGCCGTGGTGAATGGCCTGCACGCCGAGCGCGCGCACAGCAGCCAGCGGGCCTTCAGCATCGCCAAAGCCATTGAGCATCAAGTTCGCGCCGCGCTGCGCCAAAGCCAGCGCGATGCCCAGCCCAATGCCGCTGGTGGAGCCTGTGACGAGAGCTGTCTTGCCGGAAAGTGAAGTCATGGGAGCTGAGCTTGGGTAAAGTTGCATGGATTATTCAGGATTTGCCATGGCTTTCGCTCCCACACTTCGCTTTGTGACCGTTGCTGACACCCCCGCCGACCGCAAGCTCGCCATGTGGGATTGGGCGGCTGACAACGGCAATCAAGCGCACGTGACGGTTTGCGTCCACGGCCTTTCCCGCCAAGGCCGCGACTTTGATGCGCTGGCCCGTGATTTGAGTGCGGATCGCAGGGTGGTGAGCATCGATGTGGCGGGTCGCGGCCAAAGCGATTGGCTCGCCGACCCACTGCGCTACCAAATTCCCACCTACGCGCAAGACATGGCTGCGGTGCTGGCACAGCTGAGGGCGGAGGGCGCAAGCACCATCGATTGGGTGGGCACCAGCATGGGTGGCCTGATTGGCATGACGGTGTGCGGCTACGAAGCGCTTGCCAAAGCCTTCCCGATCCGCCGCCTGGTGCTGAATGACGTTGGCCCCGAATTGCAGTGGGCAGCGATTGAGCGCATTGGCAGTTACTTGGGCAAGCAGATGCGCTTTGCAGACGTGGCCCGAGCCGCTGCGGCCATGCGCATCCTGAGCGCGAGCTTTGGCCCACACAGCGATGAAGCCTGGCTTGAACTCAGCAAACCGATGGTGAAAGCC
>JAAFHN010000264.1 GCA_013298415.1 Comamonadaceae bacterium | reverse complement strand
GCCTTGTCGATGTTGCGCTTCACCGTGTCGGCGGGCAAATTTACCGCTTTGGCTCTGTCGATGGCCAGTCGCAAACGCGGGTTGGCACTCGCATCGCCGCCGCCAGTGCGTGCAGCCACCATGATTTCTCGGATCACCCGAGTCCACATCTTGCCGCGCTTTTCATCTTGGCGGCCTTTGCGGTGTTGGATGTTTGCCCATTTGCTGTGTCCAGCCATCAACTCTGCTTTCTTGGTTTGCCTCGCGGCTCTGGTGCAGCGCCTGCGAAGCGCCCAGGAAGTGCCAGCGAAAAGCGTCGATTTTAGGAGGGCTTGGCTCGGCCACGCGGTTTGCGCGAGCTCGCCTCGCCGCTGGCTGGGCTAGAGGCTGTGGCAGGCGGCGGCGCAGCCGCAGCCCCGGGCCAAGTTGGCATCCAGGCCTGGGTAGGGTTCAGCCAAGGTTTGAGCCAATCTGCGCCCGGCACGCCCACGCTGGCCATCTCACGCAGCCGCTGCTGAGCCTGGGCCGTGGCGGCGAGCTGGGATTCAAACCAGGTGCGTAAATCGGCGGCATTCGACATGCCATACAGCCGGATCAAGTGCGCGAGCGATGCTTCCGAGAACAGCGGCAGCCCGGCCGACTCGGCCTCGAGCAAAATTTGCAGCAGCGTTGCCCGAGTCACGTCAGCGCCCGTTTTGCTGTCTTGCACCGCAAAGGGCTCAAGCTGCAACACCATGCGCTTCAACTCTGCAAGCGACACATAGCTCGATGTTTGCGTGTCATACAGCCTGCGATTCGGGTAGCGGCGGATCACGCGCGGGCTGCCCTGGGGCGACGCTGCACCTTGAATCACTTGGGGTCTTTCCCAAAACTAGAACGCCGCGCAGCCTTGGCGGCGCTCGTCTTGGCCATCTGGGGCTCGTAAGCCGATGTCACCTGATCGAAGTCGAGCCAATTGCTGTCGAGTTGCGCGGTTTCAGGGCTGGGCTTGGTCGGCGGGAGCTTCTTCAGGGCGGGTTTTGCTGGCGTGGGGATCGCAGGCGGTGTTGACAGTTCGGCGGTCTCGGCCGCGTTCACCTGCGGTGGATCCAACAGGGTGCGCTCTGGCGCAGGCTTGGGCTGAGGGGGCTGGAATGACGGCGATTTGGCTGGCACCGGATCGTCGTCAAACACAGCCAAATCGATGTCAATGCCGAGGCGGGGCGACGGTCGAGGCACATCTCGCGGCTTGATCGGCATCGAGGGCATCACCGAGTCGCTCGCGACCGACACCCGGGAGTCCGCATCGAGGGGCTGCGCAAGGGTTGCGACAGAAACGCCGAAGGCAGGGTTCGGGGCGCCTGACGAAAGCGGCCGAATGCGAGTTTCTTCAAACGACGGCATGACCAAATCCACCGCCAGCTCGTCCAGCGATTCAGATCGGAGCAAGTCGTGCAAGAAAAGCAAATCCCGGTAGGCCTGCAGGGTGAACGGTTTTTGCTCGGCATCAGGCTTGCGCAAAAGCGATTCTTCGATCACGCGCACGACTTTTTGCGACGGCCACAGGGCTTGGATGCGCTCGAGCGCACGGGGGTAGGCATCCAGGCCGCGCTTGTCGGCACCAAACTCGGCGAAGTCCGGCACTTGGGCATTGAAGCGCGCCTGGAAACGGTCGCGCATTTCGGCGAAAGCTGCTTCGTCTTTGGTTTGGTGGTAGAGGCTCAGCAGGTCCACGAAGAGCAGCGGCGCAGGGTCAACGCCTGCATCGATGTGTTCGCGCAGCAGCTCGATGGCCTGTTGATGCTGGCCGAGCGAAATGAAAAACTCGGCCTGCTGGTTCACATCAATCACTTCATCGGCCGACAACAGCGACGAGTGCCCAGGAATGCTGAGCGAAAACTCCGGCAGCATGGACTTTGGTCCGCCGTCTCGCATCGGCTTTAACGCGGCGGTGGAAGCGGCGCTCGCTGCGGTTGCCGCAGTTGCTGCCATTGCTTTAGCTTCTGTGGCCGCATCCGTGGCAAACGAATCCTGAAAGTACATGCCGCGAGGCAGGGTGGCTTCCGACTCGGCGGTGCGAGCGGCTTGATCGACCAGGGCTCCTTGTGTGCTTGCCGCTGCGCTCGTTTCGGCAGCTTGACGCAACTGGGCTTTGTATTGCGAGGCCCCACGGCGCAAGGCGCTGCTCACGTCTTCGGTGTCGTCGATGCCGCTGGAAGCTTGCCCGCCGCCCCACCAGGGGGAGCGCCGGGCTGCGTTTCTGCGTTGCCAATACCAAAACCCTGTCGCGCCGAGCGCCGCAAGCAACACGAGGCCAAGCGCCACCCAAATCCAAGTGCGATCTTGGCGCTTGCGCTCTTCTTGCACCCGGGCGAGCTCCTGCGCCAGGCGGGCGGTGTCGGCCCGCAAGGCTTTCACGTCTGCGGCAAGTTGCTCTTGCGCTTTGCCTTGGCGCACTTGCTCTTCCGGCGCGCGCTGCAAGCTTTGCCAGAGCGCTGTGAGCGCGGCACGCTGATCTGGCGTGGCAATCGGTTGGCTGTCCAACATCACTGAAGCCTTGAGGCCGGTCGGCGCTGCTGCGCCTGGGCTCAAGTCAAACGGCTCCACGACCAGACGAGGCCGGGCTGGACCGGTTGGCTTGCGTGCGGCGGCGTCAGGCCTCAGATCTCGCTGCGCGCGCGCTGGCTTGGGTGCACTTTCGGTGGGCGGCTCTGTGGATTTCAGATTCCGCTGCGCTCGAGCCGCGCGAGGGCTGGCCGGGGCGAGCAGCAAAGGCGCATAGGCTTGCTGGGCCACGTTGGGCAGGGCTGTGGCCGACAGCAGGGCTTGCGCTGTGGGTGCGGGATTTGCGGGAGCCGTCGGCGCGGGGGTTGGCGGTTGGGCGGCCAATGCTGGCGTTGGATTTGCCGTTGCCGCCGCCACCGCCCCCGCATTGAGGCTGACCGACGACCTCTGCGTGGCCTCCTCCGGCGAGGGCTCCACCAGAAGGGTGTAGCGCCGCGTCTGCACCGATTCGCAACCTACTGACACGATTACAGTCACCACTGGGTCGTTCAGCGCGGCGGTGGACCTCACGCGGAGGTGCGGGTCGTTGCCAGTGGCGTTGATCTCGGTGAGCACGGGAAGCCGCAAATCACCTGCGAAGCTGTCTACCTGCACGCAGCGGGACTCAAGGGTTTCGCCGTTCCCCAGCAAAAGCGATACCCGCGCATCAAGCGGCTTGCCAAGCAATGCGCTGGCTTGCATCCGACCCAAGCCCAGGGCGTGCGCTGTGAGGGCGTGCATGGCCAGCACAACCGACACGCTCAGCCCCATCGAGAGGCGGCGAGGCCCTGCCCTTCGCCAATTGGGCGGGCAATCCGATGCGGTCAAGAAACTGAAAGGTAAGCGGGTGAACATCCAGCGTTCAAAAATTTGGGGCACAGCACATGAGCGATTCTTTCAACCCCCTCAAACGACTAGGCACCGACTTTAGCGCCAAACCGCAGGCCCCTGGGGCAGCAAAACTGCGTATGCCCCTGGGGATAATGCGCCGAGTTGAGATCGAATGGAGACACAGGCATGAGTTTTTCTACAGTTGGCGTGGTGGGCGCGGGCGCCATGGGGCGCGGCATTGCGCAGATTTGTGCGGCAGCGGGTGCCCGTGTGCTGCTCTTGGACGCCAATGCTCAGGCCCGGCAGGCTGCCATCGATGCGCTGCACCAGCAGTGGGCCAAGCTCTGCGAAAAGGGCAAGCTCACGGCGCTTGAGCGCGATGCCTGCATTGGTCGCCTGCAAGCCTGCGAAAAACTGGCTGACTTGGCCGCTTGCGATTTGGTGATCGAAGCCATCGTGGAGCGGCTTGACGCGAAACAAGGCCTTTTCACGGAGCTGGAAGGCATCGTGAGCGCGGATTGCGTGTTGGCGACCAACACCTCGTCGCTCTCAGTCACGGCCATCGCCGCAGCCTTGAAACATCCGCACCGCTTTGCCGGGTACCACTTTTTCAACCCGGTGCCGCTGATGAAAGTGGTGGAAGTGATCGCTGGCCTCAAAACAGATGCAACCGTTGGCGCCCGGCTGCACGCTTGGGCCAAGCAAATGGGTCATACACCCGTGCAGGCGCAAGACACCCCCGGCTTCATCGTGAACCATGCGGGCCGGGGCTATGGCACCGAGGCGCTGCGTGTCGTGGGCGAGCGGATTTCTGATTTCGCAACTGTGGATCGCATCCTGCGCGATCAAGTGGGTTTCAAGCTCGGGCCGTTCGAGCTGATGGATTTGACGGCACTCGACGTGAGCCATCCGGTGATGGAGTCTGTCTATCGCCAATACTTTGATGAGCCGCGGTATCGGCCGAGCGTGATCACCGCGCAGCGCTTGGCAGGCGGCGCGCTCGGCAAAAAGGTGGGCGCGGGCTTTTATGCCTACGCGGATGGCCTCGCCCAAGTACCCGCCGAGCCGTCCGTGCCGAGCGTGGATGTGCTGCCACCCGTTTGGGTGTCGCACCACGCTGCCCGTAAAGCCTCGCTGCTGCAACTGCTCAAAAACCTGGGCGCTTCGATTGAAACGGGCAAAAACCCGTCTGCCGACGCGCTGATTTTGGCAGCACCGCTCGGCTGGGACGTGACCACCGTGGCCCTTTTCGAGCAGCTCGACCCAGCTCGCACCGTGGGCATCGACATGCTGTTTGACGACAGCGCCACCAAGCGCCGCGTGCTGGCCACCAACCCCGCCACCCGCCGCGACATGCGCCAAGCGGCGCACGCCCTCTTCGCACGCGACGGCAAATCGGTCA
>JAAFHN010000443.1 GCA_013298415.1 Comamonadaceae bacterium | reverse complement strand
ATTACGAGGTGAGCATGCAAATGGCCGAGCTGAGCTTGCTACCAGCGGTGCGCAAACAGCCGAATGCGATTGTGGTGGCCGACGGCACCAGCTGCCGCCACCAAATCCACGACGGCGCAGGGCGTGAGGCGATTCATGTGGCGAAACTCTTGGCCGATCAGTTAATTTGACGATTTTTTTGAACGCAAAAGACGCAAAAGTTACGCGAAAGACGCAAAAAAGAAACAACCAAAACTTGATTTTTCTGCGAATTTTGCGTGATTCTGCGTCTTTTGCGTTCTAATTTCAGCTTGCCCGCTTCTTCAAAATTCGTGGCAACACCAAAACCGCCACAATCACGCTGAGCAAAAACAGCGACCCTGGCCGCTCGACAAACACCGTCCATTTGCCTTCCCCAATCGCCAGCGCATTGCGCATCTGCGCCTCAGCCAAAGGCCCAAGAATCATGCCGACCACGACCGGTGCAGTGGGAAAATCAAAGCGGCGCATGAGCAAGCCCAGCAGGCCGATGCCCCAGAGCAGGACGAGATCGAATGCGCTTTGGCGCATGCCATACACGCCCACAGTGGAGAAAATCAGAATGCCGGCGTAGAGATAAGCCTTTGGAATCTTCAGCAGCTTCACCCATAGGCCAACGAGTGGCAGATTCAAGATCAAGAGCATCACGTTGCCGATATAGAGCGATGCGATTAGCGCCCACACCAAAGTAGCTGAGCTGGTGAAAAGCTGCGGGCCGGGTTGCAAGCCGTAATTTTGAAAAGCGCCGAGCAAGATCGCTGTGGTGTTTGAGGTGGGGATTCCTAGCGTGAGCAAGGGGATCAGCGTAGCTGTAATCGCTGCGTTATTCGCTGCCTCGGGCCCTGCCACACCTTCAATCGCACCCTTGGTGCCAAATTCTTCAGGGTGTTTGGACATTTTGCGCTCGGTAGCATACGAGAGGAAGGTCGGGATCTCACTGCCGCCGGCGGGGATCGTGCCGAAAGGAATGCCAATCGCTGTGCCGCGCAACCAAGCGGGCCAAGAGCGCTTCCATTCTTGTGCTGTCATGTGCACCTTACTCATCGCGTTTTGTGTGTCGGTTTCTTTGCCTTGGTAGAGCGCGAGATACAAGGCCTCGGCCACGGCAAACAAGCCGACTGCAACCAGCACGATTTCAATACCGTCTAGAAACTCGGGCACACCGCCGGTATAGCGCGGCTGGCCGGAGATTTGATCCATGCCCACCAAGCCAATCGCCAGGCCAATGAAGAGCGCCGTGATACCGCGCAGAGCGCTTGCGCCGAGCACCGAGCTCACCGTGCAAAACGCGAGCACCATGAGCAGGAAATACTCTGGGGGGCCGAGCTTCACGGCATATTCTGCAATCACGGGTGCAGCCAAAGTGACGACGATGGTAGCAATCGTGCCTGCCACAAAGGAGCCGATGGCGGAAGTGGCCAGCGCAGCGCCAGCACGCCCGCTCTTGGCCATTTTGTTGCCTTCCATCGCCGTGATCATCGAGCCCGATTCGCCGGGCGTGTTCATCAAGATGGAGGTGGTGGAGCCGCCATACATCGCGCCGTAGTAAATGCCGGCAAAGAAAATCATGGAGCCCGTCACTTCCACTTTCGTGGTGATCGGCAGCAGCATCGCCACCACCACGGCGGGCCCAAGGCCGGGCAACACGCCCACGGCTGTGCCGATAATGCAGCCCAGCAGCGCCCAGAGCAAATTCATGGGTGTGAGCGCAGTCGCGAAGCCGCTCATGAGAGCATTGATGATGTCCATCATGATTTACAACCAACCTGTCGAAGTGAGGCCGGGAAGACTGATACCCAGCACGAGCGTAAACAGCCAAAACACTGGTGCGCTGATCGCCATACCAATCAAAGCATCTTTCACCCAAGCTTTGGCTGATAAGTCGAGTCGCCCTTGCGATTGATGAAAGCCGCGCACGGCGAGCACGAATGCCAAAGTGCAGCTCAAGATAAACCCAATTGTGGTGATGGTGGCCGCATTCAGCAGCAAGGCCGCGCTGACCCATGCAAAGGGTGGCCAATGGCCATGCTCAGCTCCTTCTGGCGCTTCGCGATGACGAAAGCCACCGCTTTGCGCTTCCCACACCAAGAGTGCACCGCAGAGCAGCAGGACCATGCTCACCACCCAAGGCAGAAAATTCGGCCCCACGCCTTGGTAGCCAGCTTCTGAAGGAAAGCTGATTGCACCCACAGCCATAGCGATAGCCAGCAGGATGCAACCTACGCCAATTGCCGTTTCAATCGCTTTGTTGGTCAAATTCATCAACGCTCCAGTTGTACGTTTTTTGAGGAGGCTAGAGATACGTCAGTTAGAGCATGCCTGACAGATGCATGGTGGCGCGCAAGCTGGCGAATTCGTAGTCTACAAAATCACCAAACTCTTTGCCTGTCATCAGCGCAGCTGTCCAGCCGTTTTTCTCCAGTGTCTCTTGCCAGAATTTGGTCTTCGTTGCTGCCGTGACAGCTTTGATCAAATCGGCCTGCTGCGCAGGTGTGATGCCAGGTGCGCCATAAATGCCACGCCAATTGCCGATCACCACATTAAAGCCTTGCTCCTTAAGCGTAGGAATGTCCACACCCTTGATGCGCTTATCGCTCGTCACACCCACAGCGCGCATCTTGCCTGCTTGGATGTATTCCACGATTTCGCTCAGGCCACCGCCGCCCACCGTGACATTGCCACCCAAAATCGCGGCATTGGCTTCGCCGCCGCCACGAAATGCGACGTAATTGACCTTTTTAGGATCAATGCCCACATCTTTGGCCAATTGGCAGGCCGCAATATGCTCGGTCGAGCCGCGCGAGCCGCCACCGAATTTCACGCTGCCGGGATCTTTCTTGAGCTGCTCGACCACATCTTTCATGCTCTTGAGCGGCGAATTGGCGGGCACAACGAAGACATTGAATTCACTCGTCAAGCGCGCCACCGGCGTGCATTGCGTGATGTTCACAGGCGGCTTGCCAGTGATGATGCCGCCCAGCATAACCGCGCCCATCATGATCATGGAGTTGGGATCGCCCTTGGCGCTGTTGACATACTGAGCCAAGCCAATCGCGCCCGCAGCGCCGCCTTTGTTTTCATACTGTACGGCATCCATTGCCTTGGCATCGGTC
>JAAFHN010000500.1 GCA_013298415.1 Comamonadaceae bacterium | reverse complement strand
GAAGATCGGGTGACACCGGTGCGCATCCGGGGTCAGCTTGTGCTGGATGCCGATTTGGCCGAGCCGCTGCCGGTGCGGCGCGCCAAAGCACTCGGCGCGGCCAAGGTGCTTGCGGTGGATGCGTCGGCCCACGAGTGGGATGCCCCGGCGGGCAGTGAACGCTGGCGAGCGGGTGATTTGCGCAAGCGCGCGCTCACCAGGCCCGATTCAGATGTGGCCGACGTGCTGCTGCACCCCAAGTTTGACTACTACGTGAGCATCACCAGAGAGTTCCGCTTGCGCACGATTGCTGCGGGCGAGCGTGACACCTTGGCGGCAGCCGCTCGCATCGCGGCGATGTGAGCCCACCACAATCGCATGGATGGGAAGCCTCACCTGCGTGCGACACGGCCAAGCCAGCTTTGGCGCGGCAAACTACGACCAACTCAGCCCCCTCGGCGAGCGCCAAGCCGAGCGCTTGGGCACCTACCTTGCGCCACGCTGGGTCGCTGGTGTGCTGCGCTTTGACGCGCTCTTGACGGGCACTTTGGCACGGCATAACCAAACCGCTGCCGGCATGCGCCGTGGGCTGCTCCCAACCGCAGATTTACAGCCAAATACCACCTCTGTCCAGGTATATACAACATCTGTTGCTACTTTTTTTGATGATGCTGAATCGACTGAGGCACTCAACGAATACGACAGCGAAGCCCTGATCCACGCACAACTGCTGGCCGATCCGCCTGCCGCGCCCCTGCCCGCGCCGCGCACGCCCGAGGGCTACAAGGCGCACTTTCGGGTGCTGCGCTCGGCGCTCAAAGCCTGGATCGCGGGCGAGCTGAACCCGCAGAACATGCCCACGTTCGCGCAATTCCGCGCGGGCATCGCAGGCGTTGCTGAGCGCATCGCTGCCGAGCCGCAAAAAGACTGGCTCATCGTCTCCTCCGGCGGCCCAATTTCCACGCTGGTGATGCATGTGCTCAAAGCCGAACCGCTCGCCATGATTGAGCTGAATTACCAAATGAAAAACACGGCCGTGACGCGCTTTCACCTCTCGCCAGGCAAACTGCACCTCAGCGGCTTCAATGCACTGCCGCATTTGGATGACGCAGCCTTTGCGGACTGGATCACCTCAGCTTGAATTGACTGGCTGGGACTACCGGCTGCAACTATCGGTGGGAATTACCGGCTTCAGTGGCCTATTTCGGCGCGGCGGGCAGGGCGACGAAGCCGATGCGATTCAAGCCCGCCAACTGCGCCATGCCGATCACCTCGATCACTTTGCCGTAGGGCACCTTTTCGTCGGCGCGCAATTGCACTTCGGTGTCGGGCGCTTTGCCAGCGCGCTCTTTGAAGAGGACAGCGAGTGCCGCCGGCTCAATCGGCTTGTCGTCCAGCAGCAGCTTGGCATCGGCGCCGATCACCACGCTCACAAAACGTGGCGCTTCGCTGGGCGCGGCCGCATCCGTTTTGGGCAAATCGAGCTTCACGGTGGAAGCCAAAAGTGGCGCCGTCACCAACAAAATCACCACCAACACCAACATCACGTCGATCAACGGCGTCATGTTGATGTCTCCCATCGGCTGGGAAGCATTGGATCGTTCAAGTCTGCCGAAGGACATGGATGGGTCAGGGCGGAGGGGAAGATTTACAGGAGATCAGGAGGCAAGGAGGAAACAGCCGAAGGAGAAGAAGTTTTTGCGGTGCAGCCTTCAAAAATTCTGGCAGAGCTTCCTTAACTCCTGATCTCCTGTGAAACTGCCCCTAAGCCCTCTGCAACAGCTCACGCAAGTCAAACGCGAAGCCTTCCAGCTCGCTTTCAATCTGCGCGATCATTTTGCCGAAGACGTTGTAGGCGAGCACGGCGGGGATGGCGACTGCAAGGCCGGCAGCGGTCATGATGAGGGCTTCGCCCACGGGGCCTGCGATTTTTTCGATGCCGATTTGACCGCCGCCGGTGAGGCCAACCAGCGCGTGGTAGATGCCCCAAACGGTGCCGAGCAGGCCCACAAATGGGGCCGTGGAGCCGATGGTGGCCAGCAACACTTGGCCGTATTGCAGCCGGGCCAGGCCTTGGTGCAACGCGTCGCGCAGCACCCGCGTGAGGTGTTGGCCGCGCTCGGCTTGTCCAGCCAAGGTATTGGGCGCTACGTTTTGTGTAGCATCCAACATTGGAAGTACCAGGACAGAGCGGTCAAAAGCTGCTAAAGACTGCTTGGCAGCCGCCAAATCGGCCGCTTGCCAGAACGCGGCCACGGCTTGCGGCACTTGGCGCTTGGCCGTCCACAGCACTTTGGCCTTCCACAGGATCACCACCCAGCTTGAAATCGACATCACCAGCATCAGCAAAGCCACAAATTGGCCCACGGCGTCGGTTTGGCGAATCGTTTCAATCAATCCGAGCATGGATCAAGGCCTGTGGTGAATGGGGATGCCGGGGAGCCGGGGGATGCGAAAAGAGCCCGCAGCTTACACGCTGAGCGCGTTCAGGCCGAGCACATCGAACATGTCGTACAGATCAGCGGGTTTGCCTTGCAAGAAGCGGGCGGCGCGGATGCTGCCTTGGGCATAGCCATTGCGGCTGCTGGATTTGTGGCTGATTTCCACGCGCTCGCCTTCGCCCAAGAAGAGGACCGTGTGGTCGCCCACCACATCGCCGCCGCGCACGGTGGCAAAGCCAATGGTGCCGCCTTCGCGCTCGCCAGTGTGGCCTTCGCGGGCGTACACGGCGCAGTCGGCCAGCGTTTTGCCCTGCGCCTGGGCGATCACCTCGCCCATTTTGATCGCCGTGCCGGATGGGGCATCCACCTTGTGGCGGTGGTGCGCTTC
>JAAFHN010000285.1 GCA_013298415.1 Comamonadaceae bacterium | reverse complement strand
CATGACAGATTTGATGGCAGGCCATGTGCAGATTTTCATCACCACCATGGCAAGCGCGGGCCAGCATGTGAAAAGCGGCAAGCTGCGTGCACTCGCCGTCACAGGTGCCAAGCGAAATGCCGAATTCCCCGATGTGCCCACGTTTGCCGAGAGCGGCGTGCAGGGCATGGACTACGAGCAGTGGTTTGGCCTGATGGCCCCTGCCAACACGCCCAAAGCGGCCTTGGACAAGCTCAGCGCTGCGATGGCGCAAGTGCTGGCCATGCCCGATGTGCGCGAGCGCTTGGCCAACATCGCACTCGATGTGGCCACGCCCGGCCCAGCCGAGATGAAATCAAAGCTGGAGGGCGATGTGGCCCGCTGGCAAAGGCTCGCCAAAGAGCTGGACATCAAGCCGCTGGATTGACTTGCCTGAGCGCGCTGCACTGGCGATGCTCCTGGTGTCATGTCACGCCTGAAATGCCGCCGTCTCGCTTGCCCTCGCTGCGCAGGGCGTCGTTGCAAAACTAGCCCATGCAGTGGGCATGCGCTGCGTTTTGCGTCTAGCCCCGCGCACCGATTGCTGCGCGATACACCGACATTTCAAGCGTGACATGACACTAGCATCAGGGCCGCACGGCGTCCCACACCAGCTTCACGCCGGTCAGCCCCATGCCAATGTTGAGCACGGTGTAAAACGATTTAGCGGGCATGCGCTTGGTGAGCCACACACCGACCACGACGCCCACTGGGGCGAGTGGCAGCAAAGCCAGCGAGGTGCTTATGTTTCGCCAATCGATCAAGCCCAGGTAAGCATAGGGCAGCCACTTGCTCAGGTTGATCACCATGAAAAACGTGCCCATGGTGGCGGAAAAAGCCAGCGGCGCGAGCCGCATGGGCAGCACGTAGGGGTAGAGCGGCGGGCCGCCTGCGTGGGCCACAAAGCTCGTGAAGCCAGCGGTGGTGGTGAGCAAGCCGCCCGCCCAGCGCGGCAAGGGTGGCGCATCGGCTTTGGGTGGAAAAATCAGGCGCTGGGCGAGGAACAGCAGGGTGCAAGCGCCCGTAACGCCAGCCACCCAGTGCGCATCCACGCTTTTGAAGAGCAGCGTGCCCACCACTGTGCCAAGCAGTCCGAAGGGCAGCAAAAAGCGGATCAAGGTGCGGTCAATGCTGCGCCACATGAGGCCTTGGCCCACCAGATCCATCAGGCAAAGGCAGGGCAACAAAATCGCCGCCGCCTGGGGCACAGGCACGGCCAGCGCAATGATCGGCACAGCCAGAGAGCCAAAGCCCGATAAAAAACCGCTCTTGCTCAAGCCCAGCAGCAACACGGCTGGGATGGCAACGGCGTAGAAAAAGGGGTCGGTGATCAAGGCATCGACCTCAGGCGACCGAACAGCCAGAGCGCAGAGTTCGCAAAATCACGCAGAGGGTGCACAGTCAGGTCACGAAGCGCATCATCAAATTCAGTAGCAACAAACTGAATAAACACATGGACAATAGGGCCAAAACACTCAAAACTTGGCTGTTTACTCCACGAGCTCTGCGTTTTTTCGCGGCCTTTGCGTTCAAAAGGCTCCCAGAAGCCTCCTCGAAGATCCAATTTCAAGCAATATTGAGCCACTGTCCTGGTGTTTATTACATCCGCCGCTACGAAAGACATAGCTATGCGGTGGCCTGCAAGGCTTGCTGGCTGGCGTGGCGCACGTGGCGGTTGCGCAGCAGGCCAGCGGCCACGCAGGCACCGAGCACACCGAGCGTGGCAAAGGTGGCGCGCAGGCCAACTGCCTCGGCCAAGTGACCAATCGCAACTGCGCCCACGGGCGCTAGCGCCACTGAAGCAAAACGCATGGTGGCCGTCACTCGGCCGAGCAGCTCGTTGGGCGTGACGATTTGGCGCATGCTGATGTAGTTCACAAAAAAGCACACACAGCCGAAGTCAAAGAAAAACAGGCACAGGCCAAGCGCCGGGGTGTTCCAAGGCTCGGCGCTGGGCAATACCGAAAACGCAAGCCAGGCCAGCGCCGTCATGGCCAGGCCAAAGGGCAGCACTTGGCCTGCACCCATGCGGGCGTTGATGCGCTTGAGCAAGTAGCCTGCCGAGAGCGCACCCGCCCCGCCCAGGATGTGAGCCACGCCGATTTCGCCAGGGCTCAAATGCAGCTCGCGTGTGGCGTAGAGCACGTGCAGGGCTTGAAAGCCGTGAAAAAGAAACTGCCAGCCCGCCGCAGCCACCGCAATGGCGCGCAAGGCGGGATCGCGCCACACATAGCGCAAGCCCTCGCGAATGCTGGGCCACAGGCTTTGCTCGGGGGCTTTTTCAGCAGCGATCTCGCCACCATCTGGCGGCGGCTCGGTGACGCGGCGAAACACCCACCACGCCAGAGACAGCACCAGCACTTGCACGATCAGCGAGCGCGGCGCGCCCACCGCTTCAATCAGCAAGCCCGCCACGCCGGGTGCCACCAATCGGATGATGGAATCGGTGGTGGCCATCACGCGGTGCGCATCCACCACCCGGGCGCGGCCCACGGTGTGAGTGACGAGCACTTGGTGCGCGGTGCCAAAGAGCGTGTTGACGCTGCCGATCAAAAAGCCCACGGCGTAGAGCACCGGCAAGCTGAGCACGCCCAAGCCCCAAGCAATCGGCACGCTCACAAAAGCCAAGCCGAGTGCCACTAAGCAAATGCGCACGAGCCGAGTGCGGGCAAAGCGATCCACCCACACGCCTGTCGGCAGCGAAAAAATGGCGAATGGCAGCGCTTGGGCAGCGATCAAAAGCCCCATCTCGGCGGGGCTTGCGTGCAAGACCACCGTGCCCACGAGCGGCAGCGCGAGATTGGAGATGTGAAAGGCGCTGACTTCGATGACTTGGGTGATCCAAATCAGCAAAAAAGCGCGCTCACGCAGCAGCGCGGGAACTTGAAGCACGTTGGGCGTTGGAGGGCGACGCGCGTGCGTCGCTGAAGGAGGTTTTTCGGGTAAACCCCGATGTTACGCGCCGCAGCTGGTAAGGCTTGTCAAACGCGGCTCAGCAGCCAAGCCTGGTGACGCGCAAACCTGCATTTTTGGCGCATAAATGACACTCATTTGGCGCACAAATGGCGCACAAATGGCGCATAACTGGCGCATAACTGGCGCATAACTGGCGCATAATCATCATTTTGCGTCACGCACTTTGAGTGGATTTCGCCATGCCAAACACCACACCTCTCGCCGAGCTTGATGCTGTGCTGGGGGGCATTTCTCCCGCAGCCGAAGGCGTGGGTATTGAAAGCCTTCTGGCCGAGTTGGGCTCGCAAGCCAGCCGTCGCACGTTGCAACGGCGTTTGGCGCAATGGGTAGCGATGGGCCGCTTGGAAATGCTGGGCGGGCACCGTGCCACACGTTACAGAGCAATTGCACTGCCCAAAACACCACGCAAGCGCGCCCCAGCAAGCGGCAAGTCAGCAACTGCGCCAGTCGATCTGCCCCTTTCGACCGAAAGCCAAGAGCTTCGCCAGCAGCTTGCGCGGCCCAAACATCTGCGCCCCCCTGTCGGCTATCAGATCGAGTTTCTGGAGCGCTACCAGCCCAACCACACGGCCTACTTGCCCGAGGGCGCGCGCAAGCAGCTGCACGCGATGGGTCGAGCCTCTGTGCAGACTGCGGCCCCGGCAGGCACCTTTGCCAAAGACATGCTCAGCCGCTTGCTGATCGATCTTTCGTGGGCCTCATCGCACCTGGAAGGCAACACCTACAGCCGCCTAGACACCGCGCGCCTGATCGAGCACGGCCAAGCTGCAGAAGGCAAAGACGCGCTTGAGACGCAGATGATCTTGAACCACAAGCAAGCCGTGGAGTACTTGGTGCTGAACCCAGATCACGCTCAGGTGAACGCCACAACGCTGACCGCGCTGCACGCTTTGCTGGCAGACGGTTTGATGGCCGACCCGTTGGCCGTGGGGCGGCTGCGCAGCCGCGCCGTGGAAATCGGCGGCAGCGTGTATTTGCCCGTTGCGCTGCCGCAGCGCTTGGAAGAGCTTTTTGGCATCGTGGTGCGCATGGCGGCTGAAATCAAGGATCCGTTTGAGCAAGCCTTCTTTTTGATGGTGCATCTGCCCTACTTGCAGCCATTTGAAGACGTGAACAAGCGGGTCTCTCGCCTAGGCGCCAACATCCCCTTCATCCAGCACAACCTGTGCCCGCTGTCCTTCATCGATGTGCCGCAAGCCATCTATGTGGAAGGAATGCTGGCCATCTATGAACTCAATCGCATTGAGCTCCTGCGCGATGTGTTCCTGTGGGCCTACGAGCGCTCTTGCCAGCAATACGCTGCCGTGAAGCAAAACATGGTGATGCCCGATTTGTTTCGGCTCAAGCACCGCCAGCAGCTTGCGCAAGC
>JAAFHN010000573.1 GCA_013298415.1 Comamonadaceae bacterium | reverse complement strand
GGGCGCTTTTGGGTGAGTTCGTTCATTAGCACGTCAGTAGATCACCGGCTCAGGCACGGCTGCGCCAAAGCTGGTTTCCAAGAAATCAAAGTCGCAGCCCTCGTGGGCTTGCAACACATGCTTTGTGTAGAGGTGCCCATAACCCCTCTCGTAGCGCGGCGCAGGCGCTGTCCACGCGGCTTTGCGTTTGGCCAGTTCTTCATCGCTGATTTCCAAGCGAATGCTTCGCTCGGGCACGTTGACAGAAATCAGGTCGCCTGTTTGCACCAAAGCCAGCGGCCCGCCGATGTAGCTCTCGGGGCTCACATGCAGGATGCATGCACCGTAACTCGTGCCGCTCATGCGGGCATCGCTCAAACGCAGCATGTCGCGCACGCCCTGTTTCACCAGTTTGACTGGAATCGGCAACATGCCCCATTCCGGCATGCCCGGCCCACCATGCGGGCCTGCGTTGCGCAGGATCAGCACATGGTTTTCGGTCACGTCCAAGTTGGGGTCGTCGGTGGCTTTTTTCATGCTGGGGTAGTCGTCAAACACCAGAGCGGGCCCGGTGTGAACGAGAAACTTTTGCGAGCACGCGCTTGGCTTGATCACGCACCCATCGGGGGCCAAATTGCCGCGCAGCACGGCAAGCGCGCCTTCTTGGTAAATCGCGTTGTGCAGTGGGCGAATCACATCGTCGTTGTAGGTCTCCGCACCTTCCAAGTTCCGCGCCACGGATTGGCCCGTGACCGTGATCGCTTCGGCGTGCAGCAAGCCGCCATCGAGCAGGGTTTTCATGAGCGCCCGCATGCCGCCGGCGTAGAAAAAATCCTCCATGAGGTATTTGTCGCCACTCGGCCGGATGTTGGCAATCACAGGTATTTTGCGGCTGAAGACATCGAAGTCATCCAGGCTTACGGGCAGCCCGGCGCGTCGCGACATGGCCACCAAATGAATGATCGCATTGGTGCTGCAACCTTCGGCCATGGCCACGGCCAGCGCATTCTCAAAACTCTGGCGCGTGAGCATTTTGGCGGGCGTGAGGTCTTCCCAGACCATGTCCACAATGCGTCTGCCCGATTGCGCGGCCATGCGCTGGTGGTTCGCGTCCACCGCCGGAATGCTGCTGGCTCCCGGTAAACACAGGCCGAGTGCTTCCGCAATGCCCATCATCGTAGCGGCCGTGCCCATCACCATGCATGTGCCTGCGCTTCGGCTGATGCCGCCTTCAATTTCCATCCACTGCGTGGCATTGATGTTGCCAGCCCTTCGCTCGTCCCAATACTTCCAAGCATCTGAGCCCGAACCCAGCGTCTGCCCTTTCCAATTGCCGCGCAGCATGGGGCCTGCGGGCAAGTAGATGAAGGGCAAGCCCATGCTGAGTGCGCCCATCACCACACCGGGTGTGGTTTTGTCGCAGCCGCCCATGAGCACCGCGCCATCCACCGGGTGGCAGCGGATTTGCTCTTCCACTTCCATCGCCAGCATGTTGCGGTAGAGCATGCTCGTTGGCTTCACGAAGTTTTCCGCCACCGCCATGCAGGGAATCTCAACAGGAAAGCCGCCCGCTTGCAGCACGCCGCGCTTCACATCGGCCACACGCTCTTTGAAATGCGAGTGGCAGTTGCCCAGATCGCTCCAGGTGTTGAAGATGCCAATGACCGGCTTGCCCTGCCAATCGGCCTGGTCGTAGCCCATTTGCATGGCCCGCGAGCGGTGGCCAAAGCTGCGCAAATCGTCGGGCGCAAACCAGCGCGCGCTGCGCAAGTCGGTGGCTTGTTTCACGCGTTCGGCAGGTGGGGGGCTCATTGGGGTTTGATCCCTGCCGTTTTGATCACTTTGGCCCACTGCGTGATTTCCTTGGCCATGAAGTCGGCATACGCTTTCTGGCCCAAGGGCGGAACCACAAAACCTTGCGCTTCCAGGCGATCTTTCACGCCTGGCGACATGATCGCTGTGCGCATGGCCGCCTCCAGCTTGTCCACAATCGGCTGCGGCGTTCCCTTTGCCACAGACAAGCCCGACCAGCTCAGCGACTGGAATCCGGGGTAGCCGCTCTCAGCCACCGTGGGCACATCGGGGTACATGGGGTTGCGCTGCAAGCTGCTCACGGCGAGTGCCCGCAGCTTGCCTGCTTTCACGTGCTGGATGGCCACGTCTTGATTGATGAACATCATCGGGATTTCGTTGCCCAGCACCGCCGTCATCATCGGGCCGCCGCCGCGATAGGGGATTCCTGTCAGAAAGATGCCCGCCGTTTGCTTGAAGAGCTCCATCGCCATGTGGCCGCTGGCTGCGTGGGTGAAGCCGTAGTCGAGCTTGCCGGGATTGGCTTTGGCGAAAGTCACGAGTTCCTTCACGGTTTTGAAGGGTTGGTTCGCATTGACCACCAGCACATTCGGCCCGTGATTCACCTGCGTGAGGTGGATGAAATCGGTGAGCGAGTTGTACTTCAGCGTGGGGTCGAGGCCATGCGCCACCGCGTTTTGGCCCAC
>JAAFHN010000286.1 GCA_013298415.1 Comamonadaceae bacterium | reverse complement strand
ACTGCGATCCTTGGCCGCCATCGTGCCCACATCGCCAGAACATGCACAAGCCATGCTCGCGCTCGGCATGGAACAGCACCACATGCCCGAATGCCACTGCGCCGTGCTGCGCTACAAAGGCCCCTACGCCACGATGCACAAAGCCTACGAATGGCTGTTTGGCCATTGGCTACCCACAAGCGGCTTTGAGGCCGCAAACCTGCCCGTCTATGAGGACTACCTCAGCGACCCCCGCTCCACCCCGCCGCCGGAGCTGCTGACGGACATTTGGCTGCCGCTGGTGTGATTTCTCGTTATTTCTGTCTTGACAGAAATAACAGGCTGCATCACAATCCAGCGCATGGAACTCAGCTCAGTCGCCCAACGCTTCATCCTCCACTGGGGCGAGATGGGTACGCGCTGGGGGGTGAACCGCACTGTCGCGCAGATTCACGCGCTGCTGTACTTGACGGCCAAGCCCCTGCCAGCGGACGAGATCGCCGACACGCTGGCTGTTGCGCGCAGCAATGTGAGCAATTCGATCCGCGAGCTGCAATCTTGGAAGCTCATCAAGATGGTGCATGTGATGGGCGACCGGCGTGATCATTTTGAGACGACGACCGACATGTGGGAACTCTCACGCACCATCGTGCGCGAGCGCAAATCCCGCGAGATCGGCCCCACGATCGATGTGCTGCGCGAGCTGCTGAACCACCCGGAATTGATGATCGACGGCATCGACCGCGCCCAACGCATCCGCGACATGCTGGCCTTTGTGGAAACCATGAACGCCTGGAGCGACGAGATGCTGCGGCTCGACCCGGAGACGCTGGCCAAAGTGCTCAAGCTGGGCGCCAAGATTCAAAAGCTGATTCGGGGGGATGGCGCGCCGGATGCCTCTGCATCCGCAAAGCCTGCCTCAGATGCACAAGCCAACCCGCTGATGGCCATTCCCCCTATGTAGCAACCACTTTTTTGCTCTTTTGTTTCTGTTTTGACTGAAATTTAGAAAATGACAAACCTAAGCTCAAGCACCTACCCGCTCACCCTGCTCTACGACGGCGCATGCCCGGTTTGCCGCTTGGAAATGACGGAGATGATGCGGCGCAACACGTGCGGGCTGCTGCGCTTTGCCGACATGTCGGCTCCCGGTTTTGATCTGAGCGCATTCACCCACACGCAAGCCGCCGCTTGGGCGGAGATCAACGCAGAGTTGCATGGCTTAAAGCCCGATGGCAGCTTTGTGATCGGCGTGGAAACCGTGCGGCTGGCCTATGAAGCGGTGGGCTTGGGCGCGATCTGGCGGCCGACGCGCTGGCCGGTGCTGAACGGCTTGGCCCAGCTCGCCTATCGGCTCTTTGCACGCCATCGCCAACGCATTTCACGCTTGCTCGGCCCCGCCATCTTGCGCATCGAAGCGCACCGAGCCGCCAGGCGCATGCAGGCTTGCCACGAAGGCGTTTGCGAACTCCAGGAAAACACGAAATGAACAGCTACCTCGCCGCCGCTGCCATCTTGTCGGCCGTCGTGGCCACGGGCCACACCGTGATCGGGGAGTGGATGGTGTTTCGCCACATGCGGCGCAGCCTGCTCGTGCCCGTGGACACGGGGCCAGGCTTGCGCGAATTCCAAATCCGCATCCTCTGGGCCACTTGGCATGTGGTGAGCCTGCTTGGTTTGGCACTTGCCGCGCTGCTTTGGTCGTTTGCGCAGATGCCCACGCCGCGCAACGAGTGGTTGCAACTGATCGCAGCCGCATTTGCCGCCAGCGGCGCGCTGGTGGCCTTCGCCACAAGGCTCCAGCACCTGGCTTGGATCGCTTTGCTGCTGATCGCGGGCTTGATCGTTTTTTCGTGAAGGAGTGCGTATGAACATCCTGATTTTTGGCGGCGCTGGCCTTTTGGGCGGCGCGATTGCGCAGGCACTGCGGGTACAAGGCCATCGCGTGACAACCGCTGGGCGAAGCGGCTGCGATGAGCGGGTGGACTTCGCCGCAAAGCCCAGCATCGCCGAGCTGCGACAGCTCGTGCGCGGTGCAGACGTTGTGGTCAACGCCGTGGGCATCTTGATCGAACGCGCCAGCAACACCTTCGACGCGGTTCACGTGCACACCCCGTCGAGGCTTTTTGAAGCCTGTACCGCCGAGCGTGTGGCCCGCATCGTGCAAATCTCGGCTCTGGGCGTGGGCCAGGGCATCGCAGGCCGCTACATGCAAAGCAAGCTCCAAGCCGAGCAGGCCTTGATCGATGCTTGTCGCGCACCTGGCGTGAGTACCGATGCGGCGATCGTGCGGCCTGGGCTGTTGATCGACGAGGCCGCGCCGAGCACGCGACTTTTCCGCTGGCTCGCCAAGCTGCCGGTTTGGGCGCTGCCGGGCTTGATGGATGCAGGTGAAAGCCGGGTGAGCGTGATCGCCGCTCAAGACGCAGCCCTTGCCATCGCCAAGCTTTGCACACACCCCAAAGCCCTGCACCGCGCAGTCGAGCTGCCGGGCGAGACGATGACCTACCGCGAACTGCTCCAGCGCTTTCGCGGCGGCGGCGTTGCGCCGATCCGCATTCCCGTGCCCTGGTGGCTGATGCACCTCACCGCCCGCATCGCCGAAGCGTGGCCGCAAAAAGTGTTCAGCCGCGATACGGTGCGGATGCTGCAAGCCGGGCTTGCGCCTGAGCACAGCAGCGCGGCCGCCGAGTCGATGAAAACCCCACCAAGCCTGCCAAAGCCCGCGCCGACGCTGACCTAGGCAACAGCGGGCAGCCCAAACTCTGCCGCACACTCAAACGACCGCGCTTCAGAGCCCTCAAACGCCGCCACTTCGAGCTGCCAGGCATGCAGGTACATGCGGCCCAAGCCCTGTTTGGCGAGTGCCTTGTTGAGTGCGAAATCGCCGTACTTGTCGTCGCCCACGATCACGCAGCCTTGGCTTGCCAGATGCACGCGAATCTGGTGGGTGCGGCCGGTTTTGATCTTCACGCGCAGCAAAGTGAGCTCTTTTTCGGCTCCTAGCGCCGCTGTCCAGGCATTTCCTAGGTCTGATGCTCTGTATTTCGCAGCAATTTCTACCAAGCTGATGGCGCGTTTGCCGCCGGGCTCGCCATCGTCGCCATCGGCAGCATCATTTGGCAATGCCACGCGCACGCGGCGCTCGCCCTCTGCGGTCAGGTACTTGTGCAGCGGCACATCAATCACTTTTTTGCGCGCAGGCCACGCCCCAAACACGAGCGCCAGATAGGTTTTTTGGACGCTGCGGTCTCGAAACTGCTCTTGCAACGCCACCAGCGCCGAGCGGCGTTTGGCAATCAGCAAAATGCCGCTGGTCTCTCGATCCAAGCGATGCACCAGCTCTAAAAACTTCGCTTCGGGCCGCGCTGCCCGCATTTGCTCGATCACGCCAAAACTCACGCCGCTGCCGCCATGCACGGCCACGCCTTCTGGCTTGTTGACGGCCAGCCAGCGCTCGTTTTCATGCAGCACTTCAAACTGCTTGGGCGGCACACGCTTGGCCGCCGCTTCAGCCTCGGCCGCATCAGGCAAACGCAGCGGAGGCACCCGCACGCTTTGGCCTGCCAGCACCCGCGTATCTGCCGACGCGCGCCCCTTGTTCACCCTCACTTCGCCGCTGCGGATGATGCGATAAACGAGCGTTTTCGGCGCACCCTTCAAGTGCCGCAGCAAAAAATTGTCCAACCGCTGGCCGTCGGATTCCGCATCAACCGTGATGTGCCCCACCTTCGGGGGCGAACGCGGCGGTGTCAGTGGGCCAGAAGCAACGTGGGGCGCGAGGGGTTGAGTCACCACAGGATTGTGGCCAAAGCCAAGCTCGCATTCATGAGCGAGTGCAACAAGACACAGGCCCAAATGTTGTGTGTGCGCCGCCAGACCTCGCCAAGCAACAGGCCAGGGAATACCCAAAGCCAAGCATCTGTACCGCGCGCGGGGATGTGCGCGCACGCGAAAGCAATCGCAGCCACAAAGTTGGCGATGTGGGCCAGGTGCGAGTGGCCAAAGCGAGAGTGGCGTGTTCGCAGCTTGGCCTCTACCTCAGCCTGAAGCAGGGCACGAAACACCCACTCTTCCAGCGCCGGGCCAAGAAGCAGCACCCAAGCAGCCTGCCCTGGCCCCGTCAGGGACAAGCTGAAGCCGAGTTGCACGCAAACGAACCCCAGTGCAAGCAAGGACAGCAGCCCCGCGAGCGCGGCAAACAAGCTCACGGCACGCTGATCGAGTAGGCGAAGTGCCCCCGCCAAGGGGTCAGCCGCCTAGACCTGGACACGAACCACTCGCGTTCAAGCCTGTGGTTTCGGGGCTCGCGAGGCACGCTTTGAGCTGGCTTCAGCGCCGGTCGTTCGCTGACTTTCGCTCGG
>JAAFHN010000037.1 GCA_013298415.1 Comamonadaceae bacterium | reverse complement strand
GCGCTTTCGGGTGAGCTTGCTGCTTTGGAAGAAGGCATCTTGGGCGAAGACTTGTTGCTGCATCAACCTATAACGCGCTACCCCTGCAGGCCGTTGCCACGGAGGGGGAGGTTTTGCAGAGTTTCCCAAGGTGGAGCATCCGTTTCGGGTGCTCAAGTGCCAGTTTGGCCACCGCAAGGTGCGCTACAAAGGCTTGGAGAAGAACGGCCAACAGCTCAACACCCTCTTTGCGCTGACCAATCTGTGGCAAGCCAGGCACGCGATCTTGGGGCAGATGGCACAAGTGCGTCCAGCGTGAGCGAAAAGGCAAAGAAACCGAGCAAAACTGCTCAAAAGATGAGCAATTCGAGAGAAACGCGAACGAAGACGACGACCAAAACCTAAAGCTCAAGCAAAACGCGCCGAACGAACGCAAAGCAGCTCGGCGCCGTCGCGGCGAGACGGGTTATTCAGACCTTCCCTAGACACCGCAAACAAAATCAAAAGTAACGCAATGGATGCTGAAATACTCAAAGAGTTTCAAGGATACTTCCATGGCGATATTCTTTTGTTTGGTTCGGGAGGTTTTTTCTTGGCAGCGCAGTCTTTACCTCCTGCTGCATCTCCGGAAGCGTTGGAAATACTGACAAAAGTCAAAAAGAGTCATCAACGCTGGACTCGCGCCTCAGAATCAACGGGTGGTGCATATCAGAGACTTTCAGATGTTAAGAAGCATCCATATCAGATGTTCCTGATACTCTTGATACTGTATTTTGCTTTGGGTCTGCGGCTAGCGAAGTCAGCATACGAGCTCTTCGACAAAAGCCTTTGAATTTTCGAGACGGGAAGGTTTTCCCCAGCAGTCACCGCCGATACTACTAGCCACCAAAGTGAATCTGAAAGTGTGCGCCGTCGCTGCCCACGCAGGCCCCTGTGCCTTGGGTGGGGCGGGAAAAGAGGTACTCGCAGCGCAGGCTGAGGTTGCCACCCGCTGCGTTGGCAATGCCGCGTTGGCCCGAGGCGGCTGCCCAATTCACGCCGCCGCCGCTCACTTGCGCGAGCAATTGGCCAAAGCCGGGGTAGTTCGAGCCGATGCGGGTGGCTTCGCCGCTGAGCGGGGTTTGGCCGTACACCACGCTGAAGGTGCCTCTGCCCTGCCCGTTGTCCAGCACAGTTGCGGCCAGCAAACCCACCACGCGGGCGGCTTCGTTGGCGGGGTACAGGCGCGCGTTCACCACGCCTGGGTTTCCTGCCATGCCGTTTGCGCCCATCACGCTTGCGCCAACGTAGCCCGTGCCCATTCCTGCGTTTTGCGGCATCGAAGGCGGCTGCTGCACCACCACGACGGGTGGCGGCGTGAGCGTGGTGGTGACGGGATAGGGCTGCCCCGTTTTCGGATCGATGGGGATCACCACGCAGGCCGACAGGGCGGCCACAGCCAGCGCAGCAACGACGCCCGGACGAACGACTCCCGAACAAACGACTCCCGAACGAACGACGCCCGAACAAATGGCGGAGGGATTGCGAGCTGGGGACAAACGAGCGATTGACATACCGGGCTTTCGGATCACGGCACATGCCGCGAAGCCATGCTATGGATGGTCTCGCCCTGGCCGCAAGCGCCATTCACTCAGTACCAGCCGGCAGCACCACCGGTACTGTGCAGCGATACTCGCAGCCCATGCGCTGGTTCATTGCGATCTTGTTGGCCCTGGTGTTGATCCAGGCCCTGAACCCTTGGCTGAAGAAAATGGGCCTGGGGCGGTTACCCGGCGATTTTCACTTTCGCCTGGGCGGGCGCGAGTGGTACTTGCCTGTGGGCTCTACCGTGGTGCTGAGCTTTTTGGTGACCTTCTTCACCCACATCCTCTAAGTCTCACACCATGACTTCACCGCAGCCCAAACGCGCCCTCGTGCTCTTTTCCGGCGGCCAAGACAGCGCCACTTGCCTGATCGATGCACTGGGCCGCCACGCACATGTAGAAACCTTGGGCTTTGACTACGGCCAGCGCCACGCGGTGGAGCTTTCCGTGCGGCACGATTTTTTGGGCGGCCTGCGCTCGCAGTTTCCCGAGCTTGCGCTGCGCTTAGGCCAAGATCACGTGCTGAGCGTGGATGTGCTCAAAAGCCTGGGCACTTCGGCCATGACGCACGACGTGGCCATCCAAATGCAGGCCAACGGTCTGCCCAACACCTTTGTGCCTGGCCGCAATCTGCTGTTTCTCACCCTTGCCGCTGCGCTGGCCTATCGACGCGGCTTGCAGGTGCTCGTCACCGGCGTGTGTGAAACCGATTACTCAGGCTACCCCGATTGCCGCGACGACACCATGAAGGCGCTGCAAGTGGCGCTCAACTTAGGCCTTGAATCGCGGCTGGTGATCGACACGCCACTGATGTGGAAAGACAAGGCAGCAACATGGGACATGGCCGCGCAGATCGGCGGCGAAGCCATGCTGGAGCTGGTGCGCGAACACACGCACAGCTGCTACTTGGGCGACCGCAGCCAGCGGCACGATTGGGGCTACGGCTGCGGCCAATGCCCCGCCTGCGAGCTTCGCAAATCGGGGCATGAGCGCTTCATGGCCGCTCGGAACTGAGCCCGTAGCCTATCGCAGCGGCCGCAATTTCAAACTACTTCTTGCCGTGCGCGGCGCGGAATGCTTGCAGCTCTTCTTTGCTGAGCGAACCGTCTTTGTTGGTGTCGATCTGGTCAAAATGTTTGGTCAGGCGCGGATGCTTGGCAGCTTCGGCGCGGCTGATGGAGCCATTGCCGTCGGCATCCAGCATCTTGAAGCCTTCGCCCTCATGCGCCTTGGCATAGGCCTGAAGCTCGGCTTTGCTGAGCATGCCGTCTTTGTTGGCGTCGATCTTGTCAAAGTTTTGCGCCATGTGCGGGTGCTTGGCCGCTTCTTCCCGGCTTATGTTGCCGTCTTTGTTGGCATCCGCTTTGCCGCCGGGAGCGGCCTGGGCTTGCTCCATGGCGATCAAGCTGCCAGATGCAAGCAGCGCAGCCGCGATGAAGCCAGCGGATTTGCGCAAGGCCTGCGTCATGAGCTGGGTGGGTTGGCTGAGTGGGGTTTGAAGTGCGTGCATGGTGGGCTCCGATGAGTTGAAAAGCAGATCAAGCTGATCTGCACATTTCAACGTGGCAAGTCCGGATGCGGTTGGCCGTTTTGGCTTTGTTTGCAGAGCTTTACGCCGTGGATACACACAGCGAATCAGCCTGCTGGGCGTTCCAAGATGTAGCCCGCAGCGGCAAAGGATTCGTTCCCCGTGAGCTTGCCGTCCATCCGCTTGAGGATCCGAAAGCCCTCGCGCAGATACAAGGCCAAAGCCGCGTCATTGCCCACCAAGCATTCCGTGCGCATCGCGCCTGGCGCAGTCTGGAAGGCATGGGCCAGCAAAGCAGTTGCCACGCCTTGGCGCATGTGAGCTGGATGCACATACAACCAAGTCAGCTCTCCGTCGCAAACCGTGGCAAAGCCAAGCGCTTGCGCATCGCGCTCAGCCACCCAAAGCTCACCATCGAATAGGCCTTCAGATTCCGCCGTTTGTGCCAAGCTGAGAAAAGCGTCGCTCAGACCACTCGCAGCGAGCTCGATCGGTCGGGCGGCATCATGGATCGCACTCAGCTCTGGCCAATCTGTGTCGCGGTAGGGGCGGATGCAGATTTCCTCTCTTGACTTCATCTGATTCACCTTTGAGTGAGGGGCGCGGGGCCCAGCCCGTCAAACGCGCAATGCTCAGTGAGCGCTTGCGCGAACTGCTCCAAGGCAGGGCTGGACTCAAGCCCTTGGGGCCGCATCAACTGCAAAAAGCGGAAGAGCGGGGGAAAGTCGCGCAGCCTTACGCGCTGCAAGCCGCCACGCTCCACCCAGCGCCTGGCCATGCCCGCATTGGACAGGAGCGCACCTTGTCCCGCCATTGCCCACTCAAGGGCCGCATCGGGCGGCAACTCCAGCAGCGCATCGCCGCGCGCTTGCAGGGTCTGCACTGCTTTGGGCTTGGTCCACCACAGGTCCATCACCATCACCGCAGACTGCATCCAGATTCGGGACTGCGTGGTCAAACCACGAGCTGCACAAAGCGGATGTGCTGGACTGGCATACACCGAAATCTCTTCTTTCAGGCGGAGCAAGCATTCCCAGCGCAGCGCAGACTTTTTGCCATGCCACTGCGGCAGCAAGATGAAGTCGTTGCGCCCCGCTTCCACCCTGGCCAGCGCATCCTGCCCCGTGGCCAACTCAAGCGACATGCGGTACTGAGGCTGAGCCAGGCGGAGTTGCGCTACGGCGCGCTGCAAACTGATGGGATCGAAGGACGGCATCACGAGGCCATTGATGTCCAGCTTGCGCAGGATCGGCGCTTGCAACTCACGCTGCGCACGTTGAAATTGCGCAAGCAGCAATCTCGCGTGCTTGGCGAAGCGCTGGCCTGCTTCGGAAAGCGCCACGCTGCGCGTGCTGCGCTCGAAAAGCGTCACGCCCAAGGCTCGCTCCAATCGCTTGAGCCGTGCGCTCAGCGTGGACTGCGCGATGTTGAGCAAGCGCGCTGCGGCGTGGAAGTTTTGCATTTCGCTGATGGCGGTGAAGGCTTGGAGGTCGTCGATGTTCATGGCAAGCTCGGCTCAGGCTTTGATTAATCGTTATTTTCCATTCTTGATCGACTACATCGATCAATAGGCATGCAGGCTCGTTGCTCCGCCTACGCTATCCCTTCTCCATGTGCACCCAAGGGTTCATTCATGAGCGACTCGAACCATCTCCCTGAAGGTCACGCAACCCAGCAAACGGGTGTGGCCTTACCGCATCAACGGCTTCGCCGGTCGTTGTTGCGCTGCGGATGCGCGCTGGCAGCCGCCGGCGCCTGGCTTCAGGGCTGCGGCGGCGCGGGTTCGCTCAATGGTGCAGCGCCTGCATCTTCGCCAGCCAGCTTGGCTGGCTTCACGCAAGACCCCGAGCGCGCCCCCATTCACACCAGCGACTTGCAGCGCTTCGCCCAGGTGTTCGAAGCCCAAGCCCCCGGGTTCGGTGGGCTAGAAGCAGCGCTTCAACGCGACTATCTGGACGCGGGCACGGCCGTGCTCAAAGGATTCGCAGCAGCGCGCTTAGGCTCAGCGACAGACTTGGCACAAGCCATCCGCGCCAACCCCGCGTTTTACGCTGGCCTGGTGCAAGGGCTTTCCCGCTTCACGGACAACCCAGCGTTAACCTCACACATCCGGTCAGGCTTTCTGTCACTCAAGGCAGTCTTACCTGGAGCGTGGTTCTCGCCCACAGCCTTCTTGGTCGGTCGCCTGTCTACGGGTGGCACGGTGGTCAATGAAGGCATCGTCATGGCGGTGGATTTGTTCTCTCTCAGCGCGTCCACGCTTGCTGCCGCACCCAACGGATTTGTGCGGCGCAACCTCCGAGAGCCTGCAAGTGCTGCACTCACAGTGATCCACGAGCTGGCCCATGTGCAGCAGTCGATCGGTTTGGCCTTTTTCAACAGCAGCCGCCGCACCTTGCTCGAGACCAGTCTGATCGAGGGCGGTGCAGACTGGCTGGCCGACCAATGCGCAGGGGGCCACAACCCCGTGACAGACGAAGCATGGGCAGCAGCCAACGAAGCCACGCTCTGGCGGGAGTTTCAAACCGAGATGTTGAGCACCGATCTGAGCCGCTGGGCCTACAACCAAAACACGCTAGCTGCGGGCAGGCCTGGCGATCTGGCCTACTTTGTGGGCCGCCGAATCTGCGAGGCGTACGCCGCCAAACAGCCCAATGCAAGCCAGGCCGTGCAAGGTGTGATGAGGATACCCAACGCACTGGCGTTTTTGCAGCAGAGTGGGTACGCGGGGCGGTGAGGAGATTCAGGTGTACACGGCGCTGGACTGGCCGGGAGATTTGCATCTGCCGCCGGTGGCGTGGAGTTCAAAGCCAGGGATTGCAAAACTGCTCGCAACGCTTCGCTGCTCGCAGTTTTGGCCTTCGGCCCATCGCTTCGCGATGTCCAAAACAGTCCCCCGGACTGTTTTGAGCGAACCCTGCGAGGTTACTCTTTGCCCTCTCTCACCGCCACGCCAAAAAAAATAGCGCCTGGAAGCGCTATTTTTCAGTGGCGAAAGAGTCGTTCACATCATCGCAGTAACCCACTGCTTTTATTGATTTTTAGGATTCGTAAAATACCCCTGTACCCCCAAATCTACCCCCAACGCGTGCTCACTGCCCTAGCGGGTAGTTGTGCGCGGATTCCAGTCGATGCGGCCACCCAGCCCCGCACCTGCCCTGTCGCGTGCGCCCAACAGCCCGCCCACCCGGCGGCACGTGGATTCGGCACGCGCTTACGCCAGTGCTTCTGTGTCGCAAGGCTCGGTGACTGTCTCCCACCCTTTGCTTGATGCTTGCGCAATGATTTTCTGGTGCATCACGTGGTCAACCGCTTTCACGCGCTCCACAACTGCGTTCACCGTTTCGTGCCCATTCGCGTGAGCTTGGTAAAGCACCCGCACAAATTTATCTGCCGTCAAAGGCACACGCCCTGACTTCTCCCACCGGGCGATGCTTTGAGCATCAACACCCAACATATGGGCCAAACTGTGCTGCGCCACCAAGAAGCCAGCACTGCGCAGGTATCTCAGTTCTCCCCCGGTGAGCTTTCCAGGCTTAGAGGTCAGCGCCATGCAAATGGCTTTGGTCAAGCCTGCTTGGTCTTCAATCGCGACTGCTTCGCCGTAGGGGGTTTGCTTCACGGTGTAGCCGCTTGCCAGCCACACCCCTCGCAGCCCGCCGTCTGTGTACTCATACATCGCACTAGTCCTTTTGAACGTCGAAAACAGTAACCACGGCCAGCTCAGGGCTTGGGTACTCAACGGCCACCACGACGGCCACATGTACGCCTGCGACGTAGCGCTGCACTCGACATTTCACGCCAGGGTGTTTCATGTCGGGCTCAGGCTCACCATCCAGCGTTCCACGGGTGAGCGCTTCAAACACCATGCTCAAGTTGATGTGCCTTTGCCTCATTCGCTGTGCGGCATGAGTGTTCACAAACACGTTTGCGCTCACCGCAGCGGCTTGCCGAATGTGTCGCTCCAACTGTGACGCACTGATGCCCATGACTATCTATTAAATTGATAGGCAAATGGTACAGGAAGTCCCCGGCTTGGCTCGCCGCTCTTGGTTCTCCGCAGTGTCTGAGCCTGTGCAGCGCAGTCCAATGACCGCGCGCGCCCGCGCGTTCTGTTGCTTGAGACGGTGCGCGCGCCTCGGTTCCTTGGCCCTTCCTGCGGTTTTTTCAGCACGCAATGCACTCGGGAACTGCGTCGGTTCGAGCCCAAGCACGTTCACTCAAATCAGGCGCGCGCCGGGCCGAATCGCCCACGTCTCTGAGTTTGGCTCGGAGTCCCTTTTGCCCAAATTGCAAGTCTCTAGGATTGAATGAGCCTTTGCGTGTACCTGCGCCCTGCACGGGTTCCGGTCTGCTACAGATGGCTACTCTAGAGGGTGTCCGCCTGACGGTGTAGGCGAAGCGGGCAAAGTAGACCGGATAGCACCGTGAGACGGTGCAAGGCATCAAGCCCCTTGCCCGCCATGCGGTGCTATGGGCCTTCCCCCTTGTCCGTCAGGCGGGCAAAGCACACTGTTTTGGTAAGCAGATCGAACGAAGGTTTCCACCGCCCCTGTGTCATAGCCGGGCAACCTGTCAAGCGCGTACCAAGTGAGGGCGTACCAGCTTGCTTTGTTTGGCCGGTGGCCTTTCACAGTTTCGTGCAGGAAGCCCTCAGCAATCAACTCGTTTCGCGCGCGGTGAATCACGTCGTTGGAGTTCCAGCCGCGTTTGAGCAAGTAGGCACGGCTTGCCAGCAGCTTGCCGTTGTTGTCGCGCACGTACTGGCGGGCAAGCTCCAGCAGCAGAGCGCGCGCCGGGTAGCTCAGGTTTGCGTAGGCGGCGCTATCCAGCACCGCCCAGGGCAAAGCCACAAACCCACCCGCATCGCGACCGCTGCCTTCACGCCTTTTTAGACCCCGCTGCTTGTTGGCCATGAGCTATTCGCACACAAGCGATGCAAAGCGGCTTCGGAGTCGGGAAAGGCCAGCACCGTACCGTCATACCGAAGCGCGAAAACCAGCGCATCGTCTTCAGGGTGCGAGCGAAGCAGCTTCCAGCCACAGGTCGCTGCCGTGGCTTGTGCAGTGCGAAAGCGTTTACCCGGCCTTTCAAGGGTCGGTGTATCAAGATCGTTCATGCATCGGCCCTTCCTTCCAGGATGTACAAGCCCACACGGTGCTTTTGCCCAGACTCAGTCACGATGGTTTCCCAAACCGTCGTAATTCGGTAGTTCAGCCGATGCCGCAATTCATGCACTCTCGGGCGAGGGTCATAAATGTCGAGGTAGCGCATGGCTTCAAAAGTGCTCACCGCAAACCGCGAAAGTGCGGCAAACAGCCGTTCACGTTGTGATTTGGCACTTTTCCCTGTAAACTCAAGACGGATCGCTTCTAAAGCCGCTTTCTTTTCGGGGGAGGTGGCTATTTTTTCGTTCATTGCTTGACCTCCTTACTTTTGCGCTTGCGAGTGCAAATAGCGCTCGATAGCAGCAATGTCAAAAAGCGTGACTCGGGGGCCAGCTTTTAGAGGCTTAGGAAAATCATGCCGGGTCTTGACCCATTGCCATAGCGTGGCTTTTCCAATTTCAAAATGCCTTGCGGCGCGCGCCGGACGGGCATATACAGGCATTTTCTCGGTGACCTGAACCAAATTGTCTTGCGACATAATTAAACTCCCACCAAATACATTTTGGTGTGAGATGAATCATCGAGGTCTCAGAGTGGCTTAGCAATACCCGCCTGCAAGCAAACGGGCCTGTCAGCCAGCAGACCGGGGATTTCTGAGCCAACTGTCCGTGATGGTTTTGATGGTCACTTTTTCTCTATACTCCTCAAAAATTTTCGGGCATATCATACGTGCGAACGCCGCTTTTGTTAATTTACTAGTTATTGTATTTTCTATCCATTGCTGTCTAACCCACTCCCGGATTAGATTTGTCTCTGCATTTTTTGTGTATCCGCCCTTTGCAGCGTTGATTGACCTTCCATCTTTTATTCCTTCTCGATAGGAATTTAAAATATCACGATGGTGCTGCCAGTCTTTCAACGGAGTAGTTATCTGCAAGCCCGTGAACGGATTGGTCCAGACTACTTGAGGATTTGCTTCTTGATTCAACTCAATCAACTGCTCACAAAGTTGCTGAAGTTCTATCGCACTCTCCTTTGTAAAATGCAGCTCACAGATTTTGCAAGCTAGTTCATCAATTAATTCCTTGTGAGTCAAGTTTCTAGAAGTTATGGCAGCGCGTGTTTTTTCAAATTGCGCCTGGATAGCCAATTCTTCTTCAATATCTGATTCGGTTTGTTGCACACTGTATCCCGTGAAGAGGTCATAACTCGACCATCCAACCCCGCCGAAGTCACGATGTTTCGCACTATCTCGCCAGGGTGGTGAACGCTGATTGTGCGCTGGCTACGCTGCTTTGAACTGAATCACCTCAGCCCCGCGCCTTTGCTTGTCCAAATGGTCTGCCCACCATTGCATCATTTTCGTGCGTGGTGCAAGGTAGGTGGCGTAGTTGTAGGCCGCGCTCACGGCATCGCGTTCTTGGTGGGCCAATTGCAGTTCAATGTGGGTGTGGTCAAAGCCTTGCTCATGCAGGATGGTGGAAGCCAAGCCCCGAAAGCCGTGGCCAGTCATTCTGCCTGCATAGCCCATGCGCTTCAGTGCGGCCAAGATGGTGTTGTTGCTCATGGGTTGGCGTGGGTTGCGCTCACCGGGAAACAGCAGCTCACCCCTGCCAGTGAGCACATGCAGGGTAGCCAGCACTTCTAGGGCTTGTTCGCTCAGGGGCACCACGTGCGGGGTTCGCATCTTCATGCGCTCAGCTGGGATATTCCAGCGTTTTTGCGTCAGGTCAAACTCTTCCCACTTTGCGCCAATCAGTTCACTGGTGCGCACAAAAGTGAGGCTCATGAGCTGCATGGCCAGCCGCGTGATGCTGGAGCCTTGGCAACCCGCCATGGCGCGAAGCAGTGCGGGCAGTTCCTTGGCATCGATGCGGGCGTAGTTGGTTTGCTTGCGCGGTGCGAGCACATCGCCGGGCTTCACGTCGATCACGGGGTTGCGCTTGGCCAGTCCGTGGGCGATGGCGTAGCGCATGACCTGCCCACACATTTGGTGCGCACGCCTTGCAATGTCTTTCGCGCCCCGCGCTTCGATGGCTTTGATCATGGCCACCACGTCTTGGGCTTCAACCTCGCTCACAGGCGTTGCGCCAATGGCCGGGAACACATCGGCCTCCAAGCGGCGCATGGCGTAGCCCGCATGGCGCTCGCTTTTGTTGGCTGACCACGATTGCCACCAAGCCTTAGCCACAGCGGCAAAGCTGTTGGTGTGGGCAATACGTTTGGCCGTGCTGGCTTCCTGGCGCTGCGCCATGGGGTCTGTGCCGTCAGCCAGCAGCTTGCGGGCAGCGCTGTGGGCCTGTCTGGCTTGTTTCAGGCTCACATCGGGAAAGCCGCCCAATGCCATGAGCTTTTCACCACTGAAGCGGTACTTGAAACGCCAGAGCTTGGAGCCGCTGGTATTGACCAGCAGGTACAGGCCCTTGCCGTCCGCGAGCTTGTACGGCTTCGCTCGGGGCTTGGCCTGGAGCACTTGCGTGGCCGTCAATTGCTCATTGGCTCGTTTACGCGGCGCTGCCTGGGGCGCAGTGTCCAGCGCTTGGGGCGGGTTTGCTTTAGGGCTTGCTGCGGGCATGGACTACCTGGGTTTGTGGAGGCGATTGGGTGACTCAGGCGCAGGGGCTTGAAAAGCCCAAAACTGCCAGATACCCCCAAACTTTTTGCACCGTACCCCTGAATCTACCCCCACAGGTGCATGGATGGCAATAGACGCTGTTGCACCGTACCAAACGAAAAAGCCCCGGTTTCACTGGGGAAACGGGGGCTTTCGTGGACTGCGTTGGACTATCTGAAACGCAATTTTGGCGGAGAAAGAGGGATTCGAACCCTCGATGCGGGTGAACCCGCATACCGGATTTCGAGTCCGGCGCATTCGACCACTCTGCCATCTCTCCGGCGTGTCGCGATCAGCCGCGCATTCTAACCCGCACTCAGTGCGCTCCCAGCCCCTGCAAGCCCGCCCATTCAGCCACCGAGATTCGCGAGCGTGGTACTCAAGCTCAGGTCGTTAACGCCATCTGCATTGCGGTCTACAGTGATCGTCGCGTTGCTCCCAGAAATGTTGACGCGAAGTCGGTCGTCGTAAGGTTGCAGACTGGGGCCGCCGGATCGGGTGAATCCTTCTTCGATGGTGCCGGTCAGCGCGCCTTCCGCGCCGTTGGCGGCCAAGGGCTGAGAGAAATCCAGAGTCACGAGGAAGTTCACCGTCTGGCTACCAGCAGGGCCGAAAATGAAGGGGCCGGTGATCTTCAGTGATTTTGAGGTGGCGGCCACAGTCTTCAGCGTGAACCGATTCCGCCCGAATGGCGCATCGCCTGGGTTGAATACCGCGCCGCCGACCGAGACGGAACCTGAAAGCAAGGTGTACCCCAGGTCGCGAGAGTTCGCGTTGGCCTGCACGGTGACCAATGAGTCAAAGTCGGCATACACCGTAGCTCGGCCACCCGAGGCAATGGCGGGCATGCTCAGATTTGCACTCACCCGAGTGGAAAACACGCTGCCCGGCGCATTGCTGTTCACCGGTGCCTGCACCGTGATCGTCACCGTGCCGGTCCAGCTCAGATCTTCCCACCAGGAGCAGTTCTGATAGACGATCACGAGAGCATCGCGTGTCTGAAAGCCCAAAGTCACACCCGGTGCCTGCTTTGCCACGGTGAG
>JAAFHN010000236.1:4198-5136 GCA_013298415.1 Comamonadaceae bacterium | reverse complement strand
CCTGGCAAATTCGCGCTGCCCGGCTGGACGACCCCCGCGCCCTTTGCGAACTACGGGATGATGCATCCGCAAATGCTCGGGGTGCGCTCGGTGAACGACAGGCCAGCGCAGGCGAGTGCCAACGGCCCCGCCACCGACCGCGCGCCTCGCAAGTTTTGGTTTGAGGTGGATGCCAAGATGCTGGCTGCCGCAGATTCACTCAAAGGCTTGAAGCTCGCGGCCTGCAACGCGCAGCAAAAATGCCTCTCGCACCCGCCCAAGGTGGTCATCGGCGGCTACGGCGTATCGGGCCAAGCCTTCATCGACAACAAGGCATTCCGCGAATACACATTCGCCACCTTCCAAGCCAATGTGCTCGACATGGAAACCGCAGCCACCGCCCAAGTGGCGCACGCCAACGGCGTGCCCTACATCGCCTTTCGCTCGCTCAGCGATTTGGCTGGCGGCGGCGAAGGCGAAAACGAAATCGGCACATTTTTCCAAATCGCAGCTGACAACGCGGCGAAGGTGGTGCTGCACTATTTGAAGCACTGGAAGCAGTGAGCTTGAGGGATTCCGTTCGGGCCGAGCACACCCCCGCTCCGGCTGAGCACACCCCCGCTCCGGCTGAGCACACCTCCGCTCCGGCTGAGCACACCTCCGTTCGGGCTGAGCCTGCCGAAGCCGCCGCCAGCACCTCGCCCCTCCAACAGGGCTCAGGACACTCAAGCCCAGTGCGAACGCAAAAGTTGGCGCTGCGCATGCAAGGCATCACCAAGCGCTTTGGCAGCTTGGTGGCCAATGAGAACATCTCGCTCGAACTCCAAGCTGGCGAAGTACTGGCCTTGCTGGGCGAAAACGGCGCGGGCAAGAGCACGCTCGTCTCGATCCTCTTTGGGCACTACGTGGCCGATGCGGGCGGCATCGAGGTGTTTGGCCAGGCGCTTAAGCCGGGCGTT
>JAAFHN010000236.1:0-4131 GCA_013298415.1 Comamonadaceae bacterium | reverse complement strand
GCAGCGCTGGCGGCAGGCGTGGGCATCGTTCACCAGCACTTTGCGCTCGCGGCCAACCTGAGCGTGCATGAAAACCTCATGCTCGGCTCGGAATCCCTGCTTTCATTCACTACCAAATCAATAGCAAAAAAGAATGATTTCACTAAGACAGCGGAGCAGTTTGGCTTAGAAATCGACCTGGAAGCCCGCGTGGGCAGCCTCTCGGTGGGCCTGCAGCAACGGGTGGAGATTTTGAAGGCCTTGGTGCGCGGCGCAAAGCTCTTGATCTTGGACGAGCCCACCTCGGTGCTCACCCCGCAGGAGGCCGATTCGCTCTTTGCCACGCTCGCCAAATTGGTCGCTCAAGGCATGGCGGTGATCTTCATCAGCCACAAGTTGGATGAGGTGATGCGCATTTCGAACCGCGTGGCGGTGCTGCGGCACGGCAAGCTGGTCGCAGAGTCGGCCACGTCGCAAACCAGCGCCGCGGAGCTTGCCGCGCAGATGGTGGGCCACACGGTGGCAGCGCCTGAACGCAAGCCCTGCGCCGCGCCGCTGGATGCGCCGATTCGATGTGAGCTGAAGCGTGTATCCGCCAAGGTCTCTGAGCGTGAGCAACTGCGGGGCATCGATTTGGCGCTGCGCTCCGGTCGATTGCTCGGGATCGCAGGCGTCTCAGGCAACGGCCAGCTCGCCCTCGCCCAGCTTTTGCACAGCCAGATTGACGCATCGGGTGGCGAAGTCGTTTGGCAAGTGCCCAAAAACAGCATCGCCCGAGTGCCTGAAGACCGCAAAGGCCAGGGCGCAGTGGGAGATTTGCCGCTGTGGGAAAACGCAATCAGCGAGCGCTTGCGCCACGGGTTTTCGCGCTGGGGCTGGATCGCCCGCCAGCGCGCCCGCAAACACGCCACGGAACTGCTCGGCCAATTTGACGTTCGCGGCGGCGACTTAGACACCCGCAGCGCCCAGCTCTCCGGCGGCAACCTGCAAAAACTGATCCTGGGCCGCGCGCTCTCCGGCATCGGCGCGCCGGATGAAGCCGTGATCGTGGCCCACCAGCCCACTTGGGGGCTTGACGTGAATGCCGTCTCCGCCATCCACGAGCGTCTTTTGGCCGCCCGCGACCAAGGTGCCGCCGTGCTCCTCATCTCAGACGATCTCGACGAAATCTTGATGCTCGCCGACGACATCGCGGTGATGCACCAAGGAAAACTCAGCGCCGCAAAGCCCACGCAAGCGTGGAGCCGCGCCGAAATCGGCCTTGTCATGGCAGCTTGAGTCGATTGCCCTCAAGCACTGTACCTCCATTGGAAATGTGTTGGCACACCACCTCTGAGGGCTTGGAATCGTTAAGCGGCTCATCGCCTCCCCGTGGGCCGAGCGTGAGGGACTGCACAAATGGACACTTCCTTCTACCCGTATTTCCTCCACAATCGCGCCATCAGCGCAGCGGAATCAGAGGTAGTGATGCAAAGGTGTGTGGGCGTTTGGAAGCAATGGATCATCGCGTTTGTCGGTCGATTGAGTAGCCAGTCAGTGGCGATGCTCGCAAGTGCGAGCTTGGGCTTGCTCATGGCTGGCCAGGGCTTCGCGCAAAGCGCAGGCGCTGCGCGCAATGCGGCCGCTTCGGCCAGAGCGGCGGCAAGCGCGCCTCAACCCGCCGCCTCTGCCCCGGTCCAGCCGCCCGTCCTCGTCGTGGCAACGACTGCCACCGCTGTCGCGCTGCCTTTCGTGAACTCGGAGTCCGCAGACGCGGTAGCTGCAGAAATTGCGGCCGCTCAGCGCACGCGGCGCCACGCCCAATTCACGGTGGCTGGCATGCAGTCCCGCATGTATTTGCCCCCCACGCGCGGCATTCGGGCCGTTCGCACCCAGCCCACGGCAGTCATTTTGCTGGGCGGCACCGACGGTCAGCTCATCATGGCCGACCTGACAGGGCCGCAACTGGCTGAAGCCGGGTACCTCAGCCTCGGCCTGCACTACCACGACGGCTGGGGTGGCAGCAAAAAGCTCACGGGCATCGACATTGAGCCCTTTTTTGAAGCCGTGAAGTGGCTGGGCGAGCAAAAAGGCGTGCAGCGCGTGGTGGTGCTGGGCGAATCGCGGGGCGCAGAAGCGGCCATCCTCACGGGCCTTGCTGCGGCGCGCGCGGATCGCGCCCAGCCACCCGCGCCGCACAAGCTCGCAGGCATCGTGGCCTACGTGCCGAGCGCCTATGTGCAGCCGGGCGTGGGGCCAACACCCAACGACCTCGTGCCGTCTTGGCGGTTTCGTGGACAAAACTTCCCAACGCTTCCCATCTTCAAAATGCCCACCTTCAGCTCGGAAAACTTGCTGAAGGCGATCGCCGCAGCCCCCAAGGCGGACATCGACGCCGCAGAGTTGCCCGTGGAGGCCGTGAACGTGCCCATGCTGGTGTTAGGCGCTGATGCAGATCGCATTTGGCCCTCGGGCGAGTTCTCTCGCCGAATTGCCGCCAGAGCCAAGGCAAATGGCAAGGATGCCAACTTGCGCGTGGTGGTCTACCCCCAATCTGGCCATCGCCTCTTGGGCACCGGCCCCAGTGCGCCCTCGCAAACCTACCGCTGGGATGGCGGCAGCTTCACCGCCAACTACGGCGGCACAGAAGCGGGAAACCAAGCCGCAAGAGACGCAGCCTGGGAAGAGCTGCTTTGCTTTTTGGCGCAATGCACGCCGAAACCTGGCAATTGACGCGCCGCGCCTGCGTCAGCCGATAGCAGCACCGTGCGCCTTGAGTCTCGCCCTCAAAAAGGCCAAAGCGCCGCGATCCTGACTGGACTGAGCCTGGGCGGCGCGCTCCTCGCCACACTCGCCATTGCCAGCGCCTTGGTGTGGCTCGCTGGCGCACCTGTGGCACCCACTTGGGGCTTGGTGTTCCAAGGTGCGTTTGGCAGCGTGTTTGCCTGGACGGAGACGCTCACGCGCGCCGTGCCGCTCATGTTCACGGGCCTCGCCGCCGCGATTGCCTTTCGCGCCAAGCTTTTCAACATTGGGGCTGAGGGCCAGCTCTACGCGGGTGCGATGGCGGCTGTGGCTGTGGGCGGGCTGCACGGCGGCGAAGGCTTCGCGGCGGTGCCGACGCCGCTGCTGTTTGTGCTGATGCTTGCCGCCTCGGCGCTGGTGGGCGGCCTGCTGCTGCTCGGCCCGGCGATATTGAAGGCAAAGCTGCAAGTGGACGAAGTGGTGACCACGCTGCTGCTCAACTTCATCGTGCTGCTGGGCGTGGGCGCGCTGCTCGATGGCGCGATGAAAGACCCAAGTGCGATGGGCTGGCCGCAATCCGTGGCCCTCAAGCCTGAGCTTGAGCTTTCCAAATTGATTGCCCAAACCCGCCTCCACACCGGCTTGCTGATCGGCTGCGGCCTCTCACTCGCTTGCTGGGTGTTGCTGCGATACACCGTGCAGGGCTTTGACATCCGTGCAACCGGCGCGAACGCGCAAGCCGCGGCCTTCGCAGGCGTGCCGATCACCCGCACCGTGGTGCTCACCGCCCTGCTCTCAGGCGGCTTGGCAGGCTTAGGCGGCGCCATCGAAGTGGCGGGCCGCACGAGCTATGTGACGCTCGATATGAGCCCGGGCTACGGTATGACGGGCGTGGTTGTCGCCATGCTCGCGGGCCTGCACCCCTTGGGCGTGGTGGCCGCCAGCATCTTCGTAGCCGGCATGTTGGTGGGGGCCGACAGCATGAGCCGAGCCGCAGGCGTGCCCAGCACCCTGGCCGACGTGGTGGTTGCCACCTCGCTCCTGTGCATGCTCGTCGCGGTAATGCTCAGTCGGTATCGGGTGGTCAGGGGATAGGGATCGGGCATCGATTTCACAGGAGATAAGGAGATAAGGAAGAACAGCCAAAATTTGTTTTTCAATCCTTTTTCTCCCCCTCCTTATCTCCTGATCTCTTGTAAAACTGCCCCCACCCCCGCCGGATAAACTTGCAAACCATGAGTTTGTTCAAGTCGGCGTCGATGGTGTCGCTGTTTACGCTGGCTTCGCGCGTCACGGGCTTGCTGCGCGAGATATTGATGGCGAGTGCGTTTGGTGCGAGCGCGCTTACTGATGCGTTCAATGTGGCTTTTCGCATTCCTAACATGCTGCGCCGCTTGTTTGCAGAAGGCGCGTTCAGCCAAGCTTTTG
>JAAFHN010000598.1 GCA_013298415.1 Comamonadaceae bacterium | reverse complement strand
CAGGCCAACAAGCCTGCGCCTTTCAGCGCCGAGGCCAACCCCGAATGGTACTGGCTTGCCAAGGGCGTGAGCGGCAGGCGAATCTCGCCACCACACAAGCCCATCTGCGCCATGGCCCACTTCACCGGAATCGGGTTGGGCTCCACAAACAAATGCTTGTGCACGGGCAAGAGCATTTTTTGGATGCGCATCGCCTCGTCTCGGTTCCCCGCAATCGCTGCTTTACACAGTTGGGCCATCAATTTCGGCGCCACATTGGCTGTGACGCTCACATTGCCATGGCCGCCGCAAAGCATGAGGGCAACAGCCGTGCCGTCGTCGCCGGAATACACCGCAAAGTCTTTGGGCACATCCCGAATCAGCCACTGGGCGCGCTCGATGTTGCCTGTGGCTTCTTTGATGCCCACGATGCCGGGGATTTGCGAGAGGCGCAGCACGGTGTCGTGCTGCATGTCGGCCACGCTTCTGCCGGGCACGTTGTAGAGCACGATGGGCAGGTCGCCGGTGGCCTCGGCAATCGCTTTGAAGTGGAGGTATTGGCCTTCTTGCGTGGGGCGGTTGTAGTAGGGCACCACTTGCAGCTGGCAATCGGCCCCCACGCTGCGGGCAAACTTGGCGAGGTTGATCGCCTCGGCGGTGGAATTGCTGCCGCAGCCGGCCATGATGGGCACTCGCTTAGCGCCGTGGGATTCTGCTTGCTCCACCGCCACGCGGATGACTTCGCAATTTTCTTGGGTGGACACCGTGGGTGATTCGCCCGTGGTGCCCACCACGCCGATGCAATCCGTGCCTTGCTCGATGTGCCAATCGACCAGCTTGCGTAAGCGGGGGAAGTCCACACTGCCGTCCGCTTGAAGCGGGGTAACAAGGGCGACGATGCTGCCTGTGATCATTTTCATGGCGCAATTTTAGGTGTTGGGGCTTGCAGGCCTGCCAAGATTGATGCACTGTGCGGCTTACGATTGATGCACGAGGATGTATGAAATCTGCTCTTGCTTATCTGGCTCTCGGCTTGGCGGCGTGTGTGGCGCTGGCCCAGCCCACGACTTTTCCGAACGCCCGCAGCGCGCCCGACAACGAACGCTTGGCGGTGGACACGGTTGCCAGCGGCCTCGTTCACCCCTGGGGCATGGCCTTTTTGCCCGATGGGCGCATGCTGGTGACCGAGCGACCCGGGCGCATGCGCATCGTGTCGCAGCGCGGTGAGGTGTCGCAAGCTTTGGCGGGCCTGCCAGCAGTTGTCGCCAGCGGGCAGGGCGGGCTGCTGGACGTGGCGATTGACCCAGACTTTGCTCAGAACCGGCTCGTGTACTGGAGCTATGCCGAGGCCGGCCCTGGCGGCTCGGGCACGGCGGTGGCGCGCGGCGTGCTGGTGGATGAGGGCGTGAGAGGCGGCGGATTCAATGACGTTCGGGTGATTTACCGCCAGCAGCCCAAAACTTCGGGCAGCCTGCATTTCGGCTCGCGCATCGTGTTTGGCCGAGATCGCAACTTATGGATCACGCAAGGCGACAAATACAGCGCAATGCAATCCGCACAAGACTTGAGCACAACACTTGGCAAAATCGTTCGCATCACACGCAAAGGCGGCATTCCCCTCGACAACCCCTTTGTGAATCGCTCGGGTGTGCAGTCGGAGGCCAGACCTGAGATTTGGAGCTACGGCCACCGCAACATCCAAGGCGCGGCCCTGCACCCGCAAACCGGCCAGCTATGGACGGCTGAGCACGGCGCGCAAGGCGGAGACGAGATCAACAACCCGCAGGCCGGCAAAAACTACGGCTGGCCCATCATCACCTACGGCACCGACTACGGCGGCGCAAAAATTGGCACAGGAACCAGCGCGCCGGGCATGGAGCAGCCGGTTCACTACTGGGATCCCTCGATGGCTCCATCGGGCGCGGCATTCGTGACCGGCGAGCCCTTTGCGGCATGGCGCGGCGATTTGCTGGTGGGCGCGCTTCGAGGTCAGCATGTGGCGCGGCTCACGATTCGCGATGGCAAGGTGGTGGCAGAGCAGCGCTATTTCACTGATCTGCGCGAACGCATCCGTGATGTGCGCATGGGGCCAGACGGCTTGATTTACTTGCTGACCGACAGCCCCGAGGGGAAGGTGCTGAGGGTGAGGTGGAAGTAGGCTGGTGTGATAAAGTAATACCTGGTTTTACCTTTTGGAGCCCGCCATGGAAGCCGTTGCCACAAAAGCCGTGTCTGTGAAGCTGGACAGCGGTTTGCACCTGCGCTTGAAGGCCTTGTCAGCCGCGCGCGACCGCACGCCGCATTGGCTGATGAAAAGCGCCATCGAGCAATACGTGG
>JAAFHN010000383.1 GCA_013298415.1 Comamonadaceae bacterium | reverse complement strand
GAGATGCCCGGTGGGGGCGCAATGTTGTCGAACTGCATCGTGTCGCGGTCTGCGTCGAAGTAGCCACGGGGCCGGGTGAACTGCACGATGGAACCTGCATCGCGGTCCGCTGGCGCGATGCGCTCACCGCGCAGATGCACAAGCGAGCTGGAGCGCGCGAAGGGCGAGCGGTAGATGTGCAGGGTGGCGTAGCCTGGGGCGCTGAGCACGAACTCGTGGCGCGCATTGGCTTTGGCGGTGAATGGCCCCCACAGGCCATCCGCGCCTACCGTCTTGCGGTGCGCCGGGTTAGCGCTCAGGCGAGCGCCATCGTTGCCCACTTCAAATACTTCTACCGCTGCGCCATCCAGCGGTAAATTGTTCGCGCCGTTGCCGCTCGCTGGGTCTTTGGAGCTCACGCCCAAGCCAGTGACTTTGCCGCTCAGCACAGGAGCCGCCTCGCGCTCGTAGGCCAGCGTGCGCGGGGCGGTGCCAGTGACGAAGCGGTAGGTGGCTTCAAAGGCCGCAGGGCCGTAACTGGCCTCACGGTGGTCGATGCGCGGGATCACCACGTTGGTGGCGCCCTTGAGCGCGGGGCCTTCCGCAGTCACTCGCGTGGCTGTGCCTTTTGCGCCGATCCACAGGCCATCGGGCTGCGCAAACTTGTCATTGCCGTCAGAGCGGATCGTGAGCCACTTGGTGGGGCCGGTCACTTCGTCGCCCGCCGCGTTCTTGGCGGCATTGAGCTGGGTGATGAAGGGCCCTGTGCCAGAGAACTCGTTGGCCTCGCGAAAACCCGGCACGGCCCACACGCCGTGGTTGGGCGTGCCGCCCAAAGCCGCATGGCTCACTTTGGCCGCGCCGCCTACGTTTTGCATGTAGTTGCGCACCGTTAAGCCGCCGCGCGAATTGGCAACCAGCACGACTTGCGCCGCGCCGTTCGCCGCAGAAATGCGCTCCACCTCGGCCTTCAAAAACGCAGCCTGCTCGTCAGCCGAGCTGCGGCCTGGCTGCGCCTTGCTGTTATCGTCTCGCGCCAGCGGGTATGGCATGTCGAGCGCATGCAAACGCTCGCGCGGCCAGCCGTTCGATTCAAAGCGCCAAAGCGTCGTTTGCCAAAGCGCTGCGCTATCCCCATTGCCATGCACAAACACGATGTGCGGCAGCGCAGGCGCAGACGGAGCAGCGGCCGGAGTGGCGCAGCCTTGCAGCCCAGCCGCGAAAAGCATCACAGAAGCTGACAGTGCGCCAAACGCACGCCGTGGGAAGCTGATCAGGCCATTTTTCAAGTCATTCTGCATCTCTGTCTCAGTATTTATTCAATCTGATGCTTCGGAAAAAATAGCATCCAAAACTTGGCTGTTTACTCTGCGTCCTCTGCGTCCTCTGCGTGTTTTCGCGAACTCTGCGTTCAAAAGGCTGTTCTGCCCCCTCCGCCCTACGCCCTACGCCCCCCGCAATTGAGCCTTCAACTGCTCGCCCAGCTCCGGCTTGTGCGCAAACGCGCTCGTGGGGTTGCGGCCGAGCATGATGTCTTCCAGCCGCACTTGCACGCTGCCAATCGCCTTGGGGTGGCTGTAGATGTAGAACTGGTTGGCGGCCACGGCATCCATCACCATTTGCGCCACATCGGCGGCAGTCACTTTTCCCTTGCTGACCGCGTTGTCGCTCATGGCTTGTGCGATCAGTTGGCTCTTGGTGGGCTTGGCGCCTGCGTCTCGCATCTCCAGCGGGCGGTTGCGGTGGCTCTTGCTGATGCCCGTGGGCACGAAAAAGGGGCAAAGCACGCTCGCATGAATTTGATCGGTCACCAGTGCCAAGTCTTGGCTCAGCGTCTCGCTCAGGCTCACCACCGCGTGTTTGCTCACGTTGTACACGCCCATGTTCGGCGCATTCAAAAGCCCCGCCATGCTGGCCGTGTTCACGATGTGGCCTTGGTAGCCGGGATCGGCCTGTGCTGCGGCCAGCATCATCGGCGTGAAGAGCCGCACGCCATGGGCCACGCCCATGATGTTGATGCCCACCACCCATTCCCAATCTTTGAGCGAATGCTCCCAAATCAGCCCGCCCGCGCCCACGCCAGCGTTGTTGAATACCAAGTGAGGCTCGCCAAACTTGGCCTGCACGGCTTCAGCCAGCGCCTGCATCGCATCGGCATTGCTCACATCGATTTGCTGCGCCAGGGTTTGCGCGCCCGCCGCGCGAATCTCAGCATCGGCCGCAGCCAGCGCATCAGCCTGCACATCGGCCAGCACCACGTTCATGCCCGCCTTAGCGCAAAGCCGAGAAAGCTCCAACCCAAAGCCCGAGCCCGCGCCCGTGATCACTGCCGTTTTGCCTGCGAAATTGGAAATCATTTGAATGCTCGGGGAAAGTAGTCGATTCAAGATTGAAGCATGCCGACCGTGGGCAAACGCATACGGGTGTCCGCCGCTTTACACCCGAGCCGGCAGGCAGTCAGGCCTCAGCTAAACCGCCGTCAAGGCATACCCGATCTTCGGGAAATGCACTCGCACCGGCTCACCGGTGGGCAGCGCGCGTTCAAGCGTCACGCGGGTGCGGGTGGCGGCGATGAGCTTGCCTTCGGTGGTTTCTAGGCCAAAGCTCTCGGCCTTGATGCTCACCTGGGTGCCCAAGGCGATGCCGTGGTCGTCTACAAAGGGCACTTCGGGGCCACATTTCAGGGGAAACAGCTCCTCTGTCCTAGCATTTGCTTGCGCGGATGCTATCGATTCGGCAGCATTGGATTTGCGCATTGCACCCTGGCCAAAGGCGGCCATGCGTGCCATCCACGGGGCAATGGCGGGCGTGGTATCGAAGATTTTGGCGAGCGGGCTGACGATGTTTGCCGTGAACCACAACGGGTGGTAAACGGCAAAATCGGCAATGCTGGGGGCATCACCGAAGAGGAAGTTGCGCTGCGGGCCTTCCCCAGGATCGAGCATGCGCGCGATGCGGCGCAGGTAGCTGCGGTAGGCGGCGGTGGCATCTCCTGGCGCCATGCGGGGCGCGCCGCCGCGCATGGCTTGGCGGTCTGCCGCAAAGGCTTTCAGGGCTTCGGGCGGTGCGTCTTTGAAGGCGTGCATGGCCCCTGCGGGCTGAAAGTTGTAGGCCATGGCTGCGGCAAAAAGCTGGCTGTCAGCCCACTGCGCCACGATGCGCGCCGCGCCTTTGGCGGGAGGAGGAACCAGCGGCGGATTGGGTGCGATCTCATCCAACACATCGGCAATCAGCGCGGTGTCGCAAACGATGTCGCTGCCGCACTGCAAGATGGGGATGCGCCTGTAGCCCCCCGTGAGCGCTTGCAGATCCGGCTTGGGCATGATGTTCGGCTGGATCACCGAATGCCATTCGAGCCCTTTGTAGCCAAAGATCAGCCGCAGCTTCTCGGCAAATGGCGACATGGCGTAGTGGTGAAAGTGCAGCGTGGGTTGGGTCATGGCAGGTCTCGCAAAACAGTGCTCAGCTTACGCGCCAAAGGCCTGCGCGGTTGCGGCTGGGCAGTCACGCAGCGGACAGCAGCTTGGCTTGCCTGCGCGGCGCAAAAATATCGCGCA
>JAAFHN010000208.1 GCA_013298415.1 Comamonadaceae bacterium | reverse complement strand
CTCGCCACGTTGGCGGCGAACACGAGTGCAAGCTTCACCTTCACCTATGCGTTGCCTGCAAGTGGGGTGGTGACTGCGACCAGCACGATCAGCACCAGCACCGCTGAGAGCAACAGTGCCAACAACGCAAGCGTGGGCACCACCATCGTCAACCTCTTGGCTGATGTGGGAACAGTCATCAGCATGCCTGCCAGCGGCACAGCGGGCACGACGGTCACGGGCATGGTCACGTACTACAACCTTGGCCCGAGCGCGGCAGAGAATGTGAGCAGAAGCGTGGTGATGGCTGGTGGCACACCGCTTGCGATCACAGGCGGCAGCGTTGCGGGTCAAGTCATGACACTGCCGGTGCTCGCCACGTTGGCGGCGAACACGAGTGCAAGCTTCACCTTCACCTATGCGTTGCCTGCAAGTGGGGTGGTGACTGCGACCAGCACGATCAGCACCAGCACCGCTGAGAGCAACAGTGCCAACAACGTCAGCGTGGGCACCACCGTGGTTGATGAGATCCTGCTCGTGGATCTTCGGGCCAGAATTTCGGTTCCTCAGGGCACCGTGACTCTGGGTTCGACCATCTTCCTGACGGTCACTTTCGAAAATCTTGGCCCGGGCATTGGCCGGAGCGTGACCGGGACTCTGTCGCTGCCGAACGGCGCTACAACAGTCGTATTTGTCGCATCTGCAATGCAGCCGAACGCCAGCGTCACACTGGTGTTGCCTTACGTCGTGCCGTTGACACAAGGCACCACGATGACCTTTGTGGTGCGCGTGACGACGACGACGCCTGAACTGGACACCAGCAACAACGTGGCCTCCGAAATCTTGGTACCGCCTCCCAATCGGACTGCCAGGTTGAGTGGGCGGGTGTACGTGGACGCTGATCGCGACCGCAGATTTGTGGACGTGAGCGCCGGCGGGCGGGATGTGCCTTTGTCTGGGTACCGCGTAGAGGTGTTGAACTCCGCCGGTGTGGTGGTTGGCTCGGCGACTACCGGCGAAGACGGCCGCTATCTGATCACGAATCTTGTGCCTGGCACTGGGTACTCGGTGCGCTTCGTCAATCCAGCAAATGGCGTGGTGTACGGCACGCCTTACAACCTCGCGGAGCTGACCGCCAATGGCAATCCGTCCACGGGTGCGTCGACCTCCACGCTCGCGCGCACCAGCGGTGGGATCGGCAATGTGAGCTTGTACGACAACGACACCGTAGTCGAGCAGAACCTGCCTTTGGATCCAAATGGCATCATCTTTGATTCTGTCACCCGTCAACCTATCGGTGGCGCAGTCGTGACTTTGTGGGCGCCCACGCCAAGCGGAGGCTACGAGCCGGCCACGCGCTATCTGGTGAACTTGTCCGGGTCCGATCCAGCGTCGTTCACGACGGGACCAGACGGCTACTACCAGTTCTTCATTGATCCTCGCTCAAACCCGCCGCTTGGCACTTGGCTGTTTACGGTTTCGCGGCCCGGCTATGGCACCGTTTCGGCTGGCGTGGCCGGCGTTGGAGGTGGCGCACGCACGGTTGCCATGAATGGTGGCGTCTCTGCCGGAGGTACCTTGCAACAGGGTGGGCTTGTGAGTCTGCCTGACGATCCGAGAGCGGGCCGCTGTGCGATCAACATTGGTGACCGTTGTTATATGTCGCCTAGCTCAGACCCTCCCGGCACCGGTGAAAGCGGCTCTTATGTCTTGGGTGTGGTCTACACCCAATTCCAGAACGCTGCTCCCGAGCTCTTCTACAACCACATCCCGATGGACAGGATTGAGATTGCCGCGCCCGTGGATGGCCGCATCCTCGTGTCTAAGTCTTCTGATCGGTCTAGCGCTGAGGTGGGCGACAGCGTGCGCTACAGCATCAATGTGACCAATACCGCCGATGTGGGCAACGTGGCTGGCGTGGTGCTGCGCGACATCCTGCCCGCTGGCTTCAGGTTGATTCCTGGCACGTTGCGAGTGACGAGCGCGCAGGGCACCCGCTCCGTGAATGTGAGCGCTGCTGAGCTCACCAACTTCAGCATCAATTTGGGCACCATCGCACCGAAGCAAGTCGTGAATGTGAGCTACTTCGTGCGTCTGGGTGTGGGTTCGCAGCAGGGCGATGGCATCAACCGCGCCTACGCCAACTTCACAGACCGCGCCACCGGCAGCCCGCGCCGCTCCAACACCGCGATGGCCCGCGTCGTGGTAAGCGGTGGTGTGTTGGGCAACGAGAGCTGCGTGGTTGGCAAGGTCTACGTGGATTGCAATGGCAATCACGTGCAAGACAACGTGGGTGGCTCCAACGAATTGGGCATTCCAGGTGTTCGCTTGGTCAACCTTGACGGCAGCTTTGTGATCACCGATTCTGAAGGCAAGTACAACATGTGTGGACTGCGACCACAGACCCACGTGTTACGTGTGGACCGCACGACCTTGCCGCGCGGCTCTCGCTTGCTGCCGAGCAGCAACCGAAACGCCGGTGATGGCAGCAGCATCTTTGTTGATCTGAAGGGTGGTGAGCTGCACCGCGCCGACTTCATCGAAGGCTCTTGCTCGGTTGAGGTGCTGGATCAGGTGAAAGCGCGACGGGCAGCGGCGGGCGCAGTTGGCCCTGAGCTTGAGACCAAATCTCCGGCCCTGAAGCTTGCGCCAGGCGCGCTTGAATCTCAACAGCAAGTGGTGCCGGGACCTCGCCCTTCGCAAGCGGGCTCAAACTCAGGAGTTAAGCCATGATTCGGCCTCCTGTCAGCTCTATCGTTAGTGAGGGCGCACGAGGCCTCGCGAACGAGCGGCTCAGCGTCACCTTGGTGGCTCTTGCGGCGTGTTTGTGTTGCGCTGCAGCGAGCGCGCAAACCGGTGCCGCCGCTGCGCCAAGCAGCGCCGATTTGCCCGAAGCAAAGTCGCTGTTCGAAACCGGAAATCAGGCAACGATCTCCCCTAGGCCGTTCGCAAGCTTCTTGGAGCGCCTTTCCTCACCCGTTGAAAAAATTGAGATCAAGGCCAATCTGGCGCCCTTAGCTGCCGACGGCGTGGGCCGCCGCACGGTCAGTTTGCGTTTGCTTGGCAAAGACGGCGTGTTGCTGAAGGACGCAACCGAAGTGACGATTGAGGCCACCGGTGGCGTGCGCGTGTTGCTGCCCGGCCGCAGCACCGATGAGGCAGGGCCCGGCCGAGGCGATCTCGACAAACTTCAATCTGGCACCCAGTTGCAGGTGAAAAACGGAGAAGCCAGTTTTGACCTGATTGCGCCGTATCAACCGGAAGAGGTCACGCTGCGGGTTTCAGTGAAAGGCGTGGCCGAGAAAATTGTGTTGCGCTATGTGCCCGATTTACGGGAAATGATCGCTGTTGGTTTGCTTGAAGGGCGCCTGCGCTCAGACAGGTTCGATCCACGCCAACTCGTTCCAGCCCGGCAAGACGATGGGTTTGAGCAAGAGCTCAAGAGCCTCACACGCGAGTTCAATGGCGGGAAAGGCAATTTTGGTGCCCGCGCCGCGCTCTATCTGAAGGGCAAAGTCAAAGGTGAGTATCTGCTTACCTTGGCATACGACTCCGACAAAGAGACTTCGAAAAAGCTCTTCAACACGATCGATCCAAACGCGTTCTACCCCGTTTACGGCGATGCAAGCGTGCGCGGCGCCGATGCCCAAAGCGCCCACAAGCTCTTCGTGCGCCTGGATAAAGGCACGAGCTACGCGCTCTATGGTGACTACAGCACACAAGATCCCAATCCTTCCCGAGCCCTGAGCCAATACGTGCGCAGCATGCCCGGCTTGAAGGCGCACTACGAGGAAGGCGCGGTGGTCGCGAATGTGTTTGCGGCCCAGCAAACCTTCAGGCAGATCGTGGACGAGTTCCCCGGGCGTGGCGTATCGGGTCCTTACGCAGTTTCCAACCCGAATGGCGTGGCGAACACGGAGCGGGTAGAGCTCATCATCCGCAGCCGGCATCAGACTACGCAGATTCTGAAGGTGACCCCGCTCACCCGCTCGGCTGACTACGAGTTTGAGGTGTTCTCTGGCCGCATTGTTTTCCGCTCCCCCGTGCCGAGTGTTGACGACCAGCTCAACCCGGTGTCTATCCGAATCACCTACGAAGTGGAGCAGGGCGGCGAGCGATTCATGGTGACCGGCGGTGACGTGAAGCTCAAGCTCAGCGAACAAATCACCATCGGCGCCTCAGCAGCGAAGGACAACAACCCTGCTGCGCCCTTTGAGGTGCAGGGGCTCAATGTGGCGCTCAAGCTGAGCAAGCACACCGAAGTGATCGCCGAGCTTGCCCGCAGCCAAAGCGTGGTTAACACGGGGGCGTCAGGGTTCAACACCAACGTGAGCGGCAATTTCGCTGGCAAGTCGGGTGAGTTCACTGGGCAGGCTGCGCGAGTTGAGCTGCGGCATGCGGATGACGACCTGCGCGCCAGAGTGGCCATTGCCAAAAGCACGCCAGACTTCAACAACCCCGGCGGCGGGATGACCGGCGGCAAGAGCGACGCGACCGTGAACCTTGGCTACAAAGTCACCCAAGACATCACCGCCAATGCCGAATTACAGCGCACGCAAGACGATGTGACAGGTGCCAACAGCACCACAGGCCAGCTCGGCGCGGACTTGCGCCTGAGCAAGCAGCTCACGGTGGGTGCGGGTGCGCGCCGTGTGCGACAAAACAGCGCTTCTCTTCAAGAAACTACCCTTTCCAATTGCTCACCCAGCACGGTGAACGCGGGCCAAGTGCAAACCACCGCCGGCAATGTGGCGGGCTACAACACCGGCTTCGGCATCGATCAGGTGGGCAACCAGCGCATCGACCCTGCCACAGGCCAGCTGGTGATCTGCAACAGCGCGATTGCTTTGGTACCCACGGCCGCCCCACCCACCTCGGTGGATCGCAGTCAGGGCTTCTTGCGGGCCGTGTTCACGCCAGCAGAAGGCTTGTCCTTCGATGGCGAGATCTCGCGGGTGAATGGCACCGATCCGGTGAACCTGTACAAGCTGGGTGGCCGTTGGCAGGCCACCAAAGAGTTCGCATTGTCTGGCAATGTGCAGCGCGAGTTCTCTGGCAACAGCCAAGCCCAGTACAACCTAGGCGCTGACTGGGCGCTTGGCGCGAAAACCCGCCTGTACGCTCGTTACGAGCAATCGAAGCGCTACGCAGGTCAGTACGGTTTGGGCACGGGGCCGGTTTCTCAAGGCTTGTCCATGGGCTTTGACAGCCAGTACATGGAAGGCGGCAGCGTGTACAGCGAGTACCGCATCCGTGATTCAGGCAGTGGCAAGGAAATTCAGCATGCCATCGGTTTGCGCAACGGATTCACGCTCAACATCGCAGAGGGCGTGAAGCTGCTCACCAGTGCTGAGCGGCTCAACAGCTCATCCGGCCAGCAAACGGCCCTGGGATTGGGCCTGGAATACACTGCGGATCCTTTGTGGAAGGGCTCCACCCGCATCGAATGGCGGCAAGACGCGAGCAACATCAACTGGCTCTACACCCTGAATGTGTCGCGCAAGCTGGATCGGGAATGGACCCTGATCGGCAAGGAGTACTTGAACCTGGTCGATCCTCGCACGGCGGGCC
>JAAFHN010000406.1 GCA_013298415.1 Comamonadaceae bacterium | reverse complement strand
TCGAAGCCCAGGGTTTGCCAAGGCCCTCCGACCCTCCGACCCTCCGACCCTTCGACCCCTCGACAGGCTGAGGACAGGCAGGCTCAGGGCGGACGGTAGAAGTGAGTTTTTGAGTAAATCCCCCACACTGTCCCGGTATTCATTACGTTTGTTGCTACTATTTTTGAGAAATCATGACACCCCGCACCATTCAACAACTCTTCGATCTCTCCGGCAAAACCGCGCTCGTCACGGGCGGCTCGCGTGGGCTTGGCCTACAAATGGCGCATGCCTTGGGCGAAGCAGGTGCCAAGGTGTTGGTCAGCTCGCGCAAAGCGGCTGATTTGGAAGAATCGGTGGCATCGCTGAAGGCGGCAGGCATTGATGCGAGCTTCATCGCCGCCGATTGCGCAGCGGAAGCCGACATCCATCGCCTGGCCGACGAGTCGCTTGCCAAGCTGGGCAAAGTAGACATTTTGGTGAACAACGCCGGAGCCGCTTGGGGCTCACCCGCCGAAGACCACCCCGTGGAAGCCTGGGACAAGGTGATGAACCTGAACGTGCGCGGCTACTTTTTGCTCAGCCAACGCCTGGCCAAAAAAGACATGATTGCCCGCAAATCCGGCCGAATCATCAACGTGGCCAGCATCGCAGGCTTGGGCGGCAACCCAGTGGAGATGACCACCATCGCCTACAACACCAGCAAGGGCGCGGTCATCAACTTCACCCGCGCACTCGCAGCCGAATGGGGCAAGTACAACATCACCGTCAACGCAATCTGCCCAGGCTTTTTCCCGAGCAAGATGACGGTGGGCACCCTCAAACTGCTCGGCGAAGAAAAGCTGAAAGCCGGAGCGCCCCTCAAGCGCCTAGGCGACGACGAAGACCTCAAAGGCCTCACCTTGCTCTACGCCAGCGATGCCGGCAAACACATCACCGGCCAGTGGTTGGCGGTGGATGGTGGGGTCAGCGTGGTCACGGGCGGTTGATTGAGGTCTCAACCAGTCACAAGGCCCCATGACCGCGGTTTAGACTTGCGCCAGTACCCATGATTGGCCTGTAGCATGCTCACTCGGCTCAAAGTTTCCGGCTTCAAGAATCTTTTCGACGTTGATCTGTCTTTTGGACTCTTCACGTGCATAGCTGGTCACAACGGCGTTGGCAAATCCAATCTCTTTGACGTAATTCGATTTCTAAGCGACTTGGCCAGCATGCCGCTCAGGGATGCGGCAACGCGAGTTCGGGGCGTACCTGCTAAGTCCACCGCTTTGGCAGGTATCTTCGGCCCCGCTGTCGACGCCGACGGGGTTCAGCGCATCCGCTTCGAAGTGGAGGCGGTTGTTCCCCCGTACGTGAAGGACGATTACGGTCAGGACGTGTCAGTCCGCTGCACTTTTATGGTGTACGAGTTGACGCTGAAGCTCATACCAGCTGGTACTGGCGGTGAATTCGGAGACAGAATCGAAATCGAGAAAGAAAGCCTTGCACCCCGATCAGCTGCATTCGCGAAGACCGGATGGCGGTTCGCGGGGCACAAGGCACTCGAGCGCTTCGTGGTGGGCAAGAAGCGCAATCCCCTGATTGAGTCACTCACTGACGAGAATGGAACGACCCGCATCTGGCTTCGCAGTGATCGGACGCAAGTTGAAGGGGAAAATCTGCGGGCGGGCGCGCCTACAAGAGTCCCGCTCACCACCCCACGAACGGTTCTGTCTAGTGTGGACTCCGCAGTGCATGCCTCGCATCTCGGAATGAAACGCGAGATGCAGTCGTGGAGGTTACTGCAACTGGAACCCTCAGCGCTGCGAGAGCCTGATGGATATCAAAGCGAAACTCGCATCACAGAGCGAGGCGAGCACTTGCCGTCCGCTTTCCGTCGGGTCGCGGCTGCGGGAGAGGTTGCTTTAGATGTCTCAAATTTGATTCGTGGCGTTTCGTCCATTGAAGTGGTCAACAACGACGTGTTGCAGTTGCGGACGCTTAACGTGCGAATTCGGGGCAAAGCCTTCCCTGCGAGCGCATTGTCCGACGGGACCCTGCGCTTTTTGGCACTCAGCATTCTGGCGTCAGACCCCGACGCCTCCGGGCTGATTTGCATGGAAGAGCCAGAAAACGGCATTCACCCCACAAAGGTAGAAGAGATGGTTGCCCTCGTGCGAAGGCTCGCTGACGACCCCGCCGAGCTGGAGCAGCTGCCCTTGGGTCACGGTATTCGGCAGATCATCATCAACACCCATTCCCCGCTCGTTGTTTCAGCCATCGAAGAGCCCGGTGACGTATTGTTTGCCGGTGCTGTCTCTTCAGTCGCTGGGAGTTCGGTTGAGTTCTTGCCAGTGGCTGATACATGGCGTGCGCATGGCAGCAAGCGGACTGTCGCGCCCGGTTCTGTGCGTCATTTCGTTGGGAATTGGCGAGTGGCTGAGAGGTGGCTTGGCCTGACCTCACGCCCAGCAGACGGAGCAGCGCTCGGTGCAGCCCAGCACCGCCTTAGCTTGGGTGATTGAAAGGATGCTAGTTAACTGCAGCCTAGTGGCCGATGGAAGCTCGGATCGTGCCCTGATTCCACTGATTGAGCGTCTGCTGCTGGAACTGCGCCCAGGGTGGCGATTCAGCAGTGTGCAGTTCGAACGTTTGACGCAGCCCACACTGGGTGAGCGAGTAAGAGAATGCCTGGCACGCTATCCGTGTGACTTGTTGTTTGTCCACCGCGACGCGGAAGGTGAATCCATCGACCAACGGATGCGTGAGATTGAAACAAGCACGCGCGGTTATGCTCCAAATTCCGTCGCAGTGGTCCCTGTGAAGATGACAGAGGCTTGGCTGCTGACCAATGAGGCCTCGATACGGGAAGCGGTCGGGAACTTGACTGGCACTGCGCCCTTGTCGCTCCCGACTCTGGCTGCTATCGAGCGCGTTGATGCCAAGGAAAAGCTGGACGCAGCACTTACATCGGCTGCAAACCTGAACCGACGGAGGACTCGCATGTTCAGGGCCCAAGACTACCGGTTCAGGGTCGCTGAGTGCACCCACGACCTCGAGCGGCTGCGTAAACTTTCTAGTTTTGCCAGCTTCGAAGAGCGGCTCGAAGCAGTTTTGAGACACTTAGGAACTCAGGCGATATGAAATTCGCGCTGCACATTCCCTTCGTCGATCACTTGGGTTTTGAGCTGATTCGCTTTGATGGCGGCGAGGCTGAGATCCACTGCTTGGTGCGCGAGGAGATGAAAAACTCTTGGGCTGTGGCGCATGGCGGCGTGGTGATGACGCTTTTGGACGTGTGCATGGCGCATGCGGCGCGCAGCTCTGAGCCCAAAGACCAAGTTGCAGCGCCTGGCTTGGTAACGCTGGAGATGAAGACGCAGTTCATGCGCCCAGGCGAGCACCACTTGAT